>URGC01000008.1 GCA_900547255.1 uncultured Eubacterium sp.
AACGCATAAAAATACCCTCCTTACTGGTTTGTCCAGTAAAGAGGGTACATATCATAATGTCCCCCGCCATCTTTGTATATATTACTTTCCGTAATGTGTCTGGTTATATTCTGTAACTCTCTTCTGGATTCTCTCAACAGGATTAAGAAGGTCGCTGATTGAAGAATCATGGTTAAGTGTATCAATAAGAAGAGCCATGTACTTGCTCATATCAACATTGATATACCAAGGCTTAGAAAGAAGCTCATCTGGCTGATATACAAGGTTAGTTGTAAGAATTCTGTCGATGACACCCTTCTCATAAGCTTCATCAAACTTCTGGAAACCATTAGTGAACAAACCAAATGTTGTAGCACAGAATACTCTGCTTGCACCTCTGGCTTTGAGCTGTGAAGCAACATCAATCATACTCTCACCAGAAGAAATCATATCATCAATGATAATAACATCTTTGCCCTCAACCTTAGAACCAAGGAACTCATGAGCAACGATAGGATTACGTCCGTTAACAATCTTAGTGTAATCACGTCTCTTATAGAACATACCCATATCAAGACCAAGTACGTTGGCGAAGTATATAGCACGTCCCATACCACCCTCATCAGGGCTGATAACCATCATATGGTCGCTGTCGATGTGAAGGTCATCAACACCGAGAAGAAGATACTTGATGAACTGATATGTGCATGATACAGACTCAAATCCCTTAAGAGGAATAGAGTTGTTAACTCTTGGGTCGTGGGCATCGAAAGTTATGATGTTCTCAACACCCATATCTGTAAGCTCCTGAAGCATTAAAGCACAGTCAAGAGACTCTCTTCCTGTACGCTTATGCTGTCTTGATTCATAAAGGAATGGCATGATAACATTAATTCTTCTTGCCTTACCACCAGCAGCAGCGATAACACGCTTGAGGTCAGCATAGTGGTCATCAGGTGACATATGGTTCTTATAACCGCAGAGAGAATACTCAATGCTGTAGTTACATACATCAACCATAATATATAAATCACTGCCACGTACAGAGTCATTTAATACACCCTTACCTTCACCTGAACCGAATCTAGGTGTCTTGGCATCAAGGATATAGCTGTCTCTTTTATAACCGGCGAAAGAAAGAGAAGAAGCGTTATCGTGTTCTCTCTGCTCTCTCCATTCTACAAGGAATTTATCAACCTTCTCACCCATCTTGGTGCAGCTTGATAAAGGTATGATTCCTAATGAACCGTAAGGAATCGTTGCGGTATGTCTTTCATCGCGTGGCATAATTAAATCCTCCATAAATGTAGTTAATTAATAGTTAATATCACATCAGGGCAAAATACCCCGACTTTGAAAATATATAATAAAACCCCATGGAAGTCAATAACCATAGAGGCTTATTAACTAAAATTTGCAATAATATTAAATTGTGCTATCTATTGTCCGGCAGCCTTCAATGTCCTAATATCTTTTCCGAATATATTAACGAATCTGTAGGAACTTGCAATTCGTGAAAAAACTCTTTCAGAATAAGCAGCACGGAATTCATTCAACGAAAAATTAGTTGATATGACAACACTTTTTCTTCTGAGAAGCCGCTCGTTGATAAGATAGAAGAGCTTGGAAGATGTGTAAGTGTTGCTTACTTCGGTTCCAAGGTCATCTATAATCAGAAGGTCACATTCGGTCAGGTAATCAGCAGCAAATTCAGATGAATCGTTATATTTTCCATCTTTGCTGAAATCCCTTTTGGAAAGCTTGTCAAATAATTCTATTGCTGTAAGGTATATAACACTGTGTGAAGTGTCAAGAAGCTCCTTGGCAATACAGTTAGAAAGAAATGTCTTGCCTGTGCCTGTGCTTCCGTAGAAAACAATATTAGAAAATTCACTGTCAAAATTCTTCACAAAATCTTTGGCAATCGTTACAACCTTCTTGATATTGCCACGTGGCGTAAGACCTGTGACTGGATTAGGAACATCATCCTGATACCATTCATATGAAAATGTATTAAAGTTCTCACTCTGTGTTATATTCTTGAGATTGGAATCGTGATAAACTAACTCAATGGCTTTCTTCTTGAAGCATGAGCAGCGTTCCTGACTGATATAGCCAGTGTCCTTACAGAGAGGGCATGTATATATTCCGTCAAGGTAATCAGCAGGTCTGCCTATAGATGCCAGACATTCAGCCTTCCTGTTATTAAGCTGTGCAAGCTGCTCAGTAAGATTATTATCAGCATCTTCGCCAAGAATACGTGCTCTTGCATTCTGCATTGAGAGACTGATAATCTGCTCATCAATATTTTTTAACTGAGGTACCTGATTGTAAACTTCATCAAAACGCTCATCCAATATATGCTGGTTAGATGTGCGGATATTATCATATTCACGCATTATGCTGTCATACTGGGCATTAGTCAGAGCCATAATTATTCTCCTATCAATCCACTATTACGTAACAGAGCCTTTTCGAGGCTGTCCATGTCAATGTCTCTTTGCTGGAAATTATTAAATCTGTTGCTGCCAGAATTCTTAGAAGCAGTAGTGCGCTTCTTCTCTGCCTGGCTTCTCTCATACAGTGCATCAATCTCTTTGATGTCATCTGTATTCTTGACATCAGCTTCCTTCCACTTGGTAAGAATTGTATCTGCATATTCAAAGCTTGGCTGGTGTGTTGCTTTCATGGTACGGTTACATGCTTCGATAATTATGCTGTTATTGTTGCGGTACATCTCATTCCACTTATTGATATAATCAAGCTCAACCTTACCGGCAGAGCGGTTAGTTATGCCAAACGCCTCAAGGACAGAATAAGTTGTATCGTTGTAGTTCATATTAGAAGTCTTTGCCTGCTTGACAGTTGTTATTCCCTTGTCAGCCCACGCAAGCGCAACCTTCTCTATATATCTGAAACTCTTGTGTCCGTTCGTTGCACAATATTCTATAAGATATTCAATCAGTTCTGCACTGAAATGTAATGTATCATAGAAATAAGCCAGTGTTGACATATCAGAAGCACTCAGTGTTCCACCGAGCAGAGTGCTTACTCCATAGAGCATCATAGAAAAATCATCAGATGATGCTTTGAGAGCATTAATCTGTTTAGGTGTGTAGGCAGTCCTTGTCTCGACTGCTGGCTTTGGCTCCCGTGTCAGGGCAAAATCAACTGTGTTAAAATCGCCAGCGTTATCAGAAGTTTTGACGCTGGCTGTTAAAGACATGTCATATGTATCATCCTCGGACATATTAACAGGAATGTCCGCTTCGCTGCTGTCAGCAAGCTCTGATAAATCATTAAATGTAATGTCAGTAATATCCTTGCCGGCAGAATCCATTGTAATCTCAATGACACCCTGCTTGTCCCAGTACTTGAGGGCACGGCAGACATCTGCTTCTGTCTGGTTAAAGAAATCTGCAACTGCTGTGACAGATATAGTAATCTGCTGGTCGGTAACACAGCGGAGCAGGTACAGATATATCTTTACAAATTCACCATTGGCAGATGCCATATATCGATCTATGAATAAATTAGAAACGACTGTGTTGCGGCAGTCATAACCAGTGTGAAGTGTTAGTCTGTTCATGTGAACCTCCGAATACGATACATACTTAATAACTGTTACACAGTATACACCATAGATGGCAGAAAGTTCAACTGTTCCCGGAGGTGGAGATATACACATGCCAGATTGTGGATAATGTGGATAACTTGTGCATAGCTTGGCTGTATATAAGTAATTATGTGGGTTATCCACAATTTTGTTATTGACAAAAAATCCACATAAGTTTTCCCCATTATCAGGAAAATTTATGTGGATAATGTTGATAAGTCATAAAAAATTGACTTTAAATTTAGTTTGAATGTGGAAAACCCCTATTTAACAAGGGCTTCTCCAACCTTATAGATATCACCGGCACCCATAGTTATCAACAAATCTTCGTTGATACAATTTTTTTGTAAAAATTTTTCAATTTCTTCAAATGATGGGAAGTAGTAACATTTCTTGCCGAGTTTTTCAATCTCAGCAGCTAAATCTTTAGAGCTTATGCCGAATACATCCTTTTCGCGGGCAGCATATATATCTGCAAGAACAACAATATCGGCTGCGGATAATGCCTTGGCAAAATCTTTAAGGAGAGCCTTGGTTCTTGAGTATGTATGTGGCTGGAATACACACCATACACGATTGTGAGGATAGTGCTTTGTTGATGCAAGTGTTGCCGCAATCTCATCTGGGTGGTGTGCGTAGTCATCAATAACAGTGACTCCGTTAAATGTTCCTTTTTTCTGGAAACGTCTGTCTGTACCTGTAAACTTGTTAAGACCTGCCACAATAGTCTGTATACCGATACCAAGCTTTCTTGCAACAGCGACGGCGGCAAGAGAGTTGTATACATTATGTATGCCTGGAACAGAGAGTGTGATGACAGTTCCGTCTGACTCATTGTCTGTATATGAGCTGTTGATAGCAGCGTTATTGTTAACCTTTAATGTGTATGAACAGCATCCGTAGTCGTCATAGCTTATATTATCTGCACTGTACATACTGTATTCACCATTGCTTCCGACAGTTATTACTTCGCAGTCAGATTCGCTGTAAAAATACTTATAATCATCAATGTCTGTGTTGATAATCAATGTACCGTCTTTAGGAAGACGTTCTGTGAACAGCTTGAATGAATGGCGGATATCATCAATATCTTTAAAGAAATCAAGATGGTCTGCTTTGACATTGAGAATGACATTCATAGTCGGATTAAATGAAAGGAAACTGTTAGTGTATTCGCATGCTTCTGTGACAAATATATCGGATTTGCCGACACGGATATTACCGCCTATGCTGTGGAGAATTCCACCGACAGAGATAGTTGGGTCACAGTCAGCTTCAAGGAGAATCTGTGTCACCATTGAAGTTGTTGTTGTCTTGCCGTGTGTACCAGCGATATTAACAGCTACTTTGTAATTAGTCATAAGCTGGCCTAAGAGCTCTGCTCTTGTAAGGAGAGGAACACCTTTGGCTTTCGCAGTGGCAAGCTCCTCATTGCTGTCTGATATGGCAGCAGTGTACACAACCACGTCAATATCATCTGTGATATTAGCCGCTGTCTGTGAAAATACAATCTTGGCACCTTCTTTTATAAGTGCATCTGTTAATTCTGATTCTTTATTATCTGAACCGGTTACTGTGAAATGTCTTCCAATCAGTATATGCGCAAGACCGCTCATACTGATTCCACCAATACCAATAAAATGTACATGAACCGGATTGTTAAAATCAATGTTATACATACAATGTACCTGACTTTCTATAATATGTTAAAAAGCATTTATTTCCTATTATAAACGACAATATAAAAATTTCAAATATATTTAATAAATATATTCACAGAAATCAAAAAATATTACACCGATTAATTCCACAAGATATAGTTGATTATAGTTTGAAAATATGTACAAATTGTGCGAATTGTGTCATAAATGCTCTAACAACTATATAAATTGTGTTGATAAATCTGCAAAATTAATCAAAAAAATAAAAAATTCTTTTTACTTAATTAAGTGAATATGATATAATGAGGACAACAAAATTGTCAGGCAAAAATAACATCAGAGGTGATAGCATGATTAAAAAAGAGATGATTGCCATGTTGTTGGCAGGGGGGCAGGGTAGCAGACTTGGAGTTTTGACATCAAAGGTTGCTAAGCCGGCAGTAGCATTTGGCGGTAAATATCGTATAATTGATTTTCCGCTGAGTAATTGTATTAATTCAGGAATTGATACAGTAGGTGTTCTTACACAGTATCAGCCATTAAGACTTAATACCCATATTGGAATTGGTATTCCATGGGATCTTGACCGTAATGTTGGTGGTGTTACAGTACTTCCACCATATGAGAAGAGTACAAGCAGTGAATGGTATACAGGTACAGCAAATGCCATTTACCAGAATCTTGAGTATATGGAACAGTATCATCCAGACTATGTTCTTATCCTGTCTGGAGATCACATATATAAGATGGATTACAAGATAATGCTTGATTATCACAAGGCTAACAATGCAGATATTACAATCGCAGCTATGCCAGTACCTATCGAGGAGGCAAGCAGATTTGGTGTTGTTGTTACAGACAGTGACAACAGAATTACTGAATTTGAGGAGAAGCCTGAACATCCTAAGAGCAACCTCGCATCAATGGGTATATACATATTTAGCTGGAAAGTTTTAAAGGATGCACTTATCAAGTTAAAAGATCAGAATGGCTGCGACTTTGGCAAGCATATAATTCCATATTGTTTTGAGAACAATAAGAGATTATTTGCATACGAATATAATGGCTATTGGAAGGATGTAGGAACATTAAGCTCATACTGGGAAGCTAATATGGAGCTTATAGATATTATTCCAGTATTCAATCTTTATGAGGAATTCTGGAAGATATATACTAAGACTAATGCAATCCCACCACAGTATATTGCAGCAGACGGATATATTGAGAAGAGTATTATCGGTGATGGTGCAGAGATACATGGCAAAGTATTTAATTCTGTTATTGGTTCAGATGTTATCATTGAAGAAGGTGCAGAGATACATGATTCAATTATCATGCAGGACACAGTGATTGGTAAGAATACTAAAGTGTACAAGTCTATTATAGCCGAAGAGGTTAAGATTGGAGATAATGTTGAATTAGGTGTTGGCGAAGAGGCAGAGAATGTATATAAGCCAAAGATTTATAATTCAGGACTTGTAACTATTGGTGAGTGTTCTGTTGTTCCGGATAATGTTAAGATTGGTAAGAATACAGCTATATCTGGCGAGACTACACTGGAAGATTATCAGGATGGCGCCCTTGTCAGCGGCGGCGTAATAATTAAGGCAGGTGACAACGTATGAAAGCAATAGGAATTATTTTAGCCGGCGGTAATAACAAGCTGATGAGAGAGTTGACTAACAAGCGTGCAACTGCAGCAATGCCGGTAGCAGGAAGCTACAGATGTATAGATTTTGCACTGAGTAATATGGCTAATTCAAGAATCCAGAAGGTTGCCGTTATTACACAGTATAATGCCCGTTCACTTAATGAACATTTAAGTTCATCTAAATGGTGGGATTTCGGTAGAAAACAGGGTGGATTGTTCGTATTCACACCTACAATAACAGCAGACAGCAGTTATTGGTACAGAGGAACAGCAGATTCACTTTATCAGAATCTTCATTTCCTCAAATCAAGCCATGAGCCATATGTTGTTATTGCATCAGGTGATGCAGTTTATAAGCTTGATTATGATAAGGTTTTACAGTACCATATTGAGAAGAAGGCTGATATCACAATGGTTGTCAAGAAGCTTGATGACCGCTCAGATATCAACAGATATGGTGTTGTATCTATGACAGAGGAAGGCAGAATAACAGAGATAGAGGAAAAGCCTTTAGAGACTAATCTGTCAACAGTATCTACAGGTATATATATTGTAAGAAGACGACTTCTTATAGAACTTCTTGAGAAGGCTGCTGAGGAAGACCGTCATGATTTCGTTAACGACATTCTTATCAGATATAAGAATATCAAGAAAATCTACGGCTACAAGCTTGAGTCATACTGGAGCAATATATCAACAGTAGATGCATATTATAAGACTAATATGGACTTCCTTAATAATGATGTAAGAAAGTACTTCTTTAAGGAATATCCAGATATCTACACAAAGGTAGATGATCTTCCACCAGCTAAGTACAATAATGGTGCGAATGTACGCAACAGTCTTGTATCAAGCGGATGTATAATTAATGGTACAGTTGAGAATTCAGTTCTGTTCAAGAAGATATATGTTGGTAATAACAGTGTCATCAAGAATTGTATCATTCTGAATGATGCATATATTGGGGATAATGCATACATTGAGAACTGTATCATAGAGGAAGGCAGCACTATTAAGGCGAACAGCAGATTTGTCAGCGAGAATGGACCATTAGTAGTTGTTGAGGATAATCCTAAGTATTATTTATAATCTGCATATAGGTATTACAAGTTGAGAGCATTGCGTAAGCAATCAGAAGGGGTGCGTATGAATATTACAGATGTTCGAGTTAGAAAGATTGATAAGGAAGGCAAGATGAAAGCAGTTGTATCTGTTACTCTTGATGATGAATTTGTTATTCATGATATCAAGGTAATCGAAGGCGAGAAGGGATTGTTCATAGCAATGCCAAGCCGCAGGTCTGCTGATGGTGAATTCAGGGATATTGCCCATCCAATCAATACAGCTACAAGAGACCATCTTCAGGCTGTTGTGTTAGATGCATATGAAAAGTGTGAAGATGTCGAATAAAAACAGATATTGATGTGTAATTTTTAAAAGTTACATTGAAATATCACCACAATATGAAGTATTATTATAGAGGAGTCTGTATGTCAGGCTCCTCTATTCTATTCATTTGAAAAATTACAAAAACGAGGACAAATATATGTATATAATAGTGGGACTTGGAAATCCGGGAAAAGAATATGAAGAAACCAGACATAATGCTGGATTTATGGTAATAGACAGACTTAGTGATAAGTATAATATTGATGTAAATGAAGGTAAGCACAAAGGGCTTATTGGCAAGGGGGTTATAGATGGTAATAAGGTTATACTTGTTAAGCCTATGACATATATGAATAATTCCGGCGAGTGTGTCAGGGCAGTGATGGATTATTATAAGGCAGATATAGAAGATGTTATTGTTATATTTGACGATATAAGTCTTGAGCCTGGAAGACTGAGGCTTCGTGCAAAGGGAAGTGCCGGTGGACATAATGGAATCAAGAGCATAATTGCACATCTTGGAAGTGACCAGTTTAAGAGAATCAAATTCGGAGTCGGTGATAAGCCAAAGGGATGGGATCTTGCTGACTGGGTGCTTGGAAGATTTAAGGCAGAAGATGCAGCAGATGTCAAAAATGGAATTGACAGAGCGTGTGATGCGCTTGTATGTATTTTAAATGAGGGAATTGAATCCGGTATGAATAAGTTTAACGGATAGAAAGAGAGTGTTATTTGAAAGCGTTATTTGCGCCTGTTATGGATATGGCGGGCATGGAACAGATAAAACATGAATATGAGACACTGGGAAATGTGGTCATGGTGAGTGGCTGCGTGGACACCCAGAAAGTCCACTTTGCGGAAGCGGTAGGTTCTGATTACAGATACAGGGTCATAATCACATATGATGAAGCCAAGATGAGACAGATACAGGAAGATGCCAGGTTCTTTGATGAATCTGGCACGATTTATCCTGCAAAAGATTTCATATTCTATAATGCGGATGTCCATGGTAATCAGATAGTGGGGGAAAGACTGCGCTGCATCAAGAAGATTATTGATGCGAAGGACTCACATCTCACAGTTGTGACAACAATAGATAGCTGTGTTGATATGCTTATAGATATTAAAATATATGAAGATGCGCAGATTGTACTAAACAAAGGCGATATAATTGACGTTCAGGAGATAAGCACTAAGCTGTCTGAATATGGATATGAGCGTGTGCCAATGGTTGAGCAGCAGGGACAATTTGCCGTGCGTGGCGGCATTATTGATATATTTTCTCATGTAGACGAAGCTCCTGTAAGAATCGAGCTGTGGGATGATGAGATTGATTCAATAAGATTTTTTGATGTCCAGAGCCAGCGTTCAGTCGAGAAATGTGACAGTTACACCATATTTCCTGCGACAGAGTGTATTCTTACAGAAGAAGAGATAGAGGATGGAATGGACAGCGTTGAGGCAGAAGTCCAGAGCCAGCTTGAACATTTTGGCATCAATGAAAAACGTAAAAGCAAGGAACAGATGGAGGGAGCTAACCACATAAGAAAATTGTGGGGAGACCTTGAAAGAACTCACGATTATGGAAGATTTATCAATTCATTTGTTAAAAAATGTGTTGGTTTTGCTGATTATTTTCCTGTTGACGAGACTTTGTTCATACTCGATGAGCCTGGAAGAATCCAGGAGCGCATGGAGCTTATAGCTTATGAATACCAGGAAAGCATGAAAAACCGTCTGGCAGCAGGATACGTTGTGCCAAGCCAGACAAAGCTTATGCGCACATTGCAGGAGGTATATACGGCAGTTTCCAAGGGAAGGGTACTTCTGCTCTCGACACTTGATTACAAGCCTGAGTACCTTGATGTGGCAGATTACCAGAAGGTTGAGGCAAGGGGAATCAGCACATATAATAACAGTTTTGATTACCTGACAGATGACCTTAAAAAGTACAAGAGGAACAAGTACAGAACTGTACTTGTATGTAATTCAAGAACCCGTGCGAGACGAATTGTCACTGACCTTGTGGACGATGGCGTGTCAGCTTATTACAGTGAGGATTTAGATACACCGATAGAGCCGGGCGCATGTCTTGTGACATATGGAAGTATTCATAAGGGATTTGAGTATCCTCTTATGCAGTTCGTTCTCATAACAGAAAATGATATATTCACAAGCAGGCATCATAAGAAAACTAAGAAGCAGAAATATGATGGCAAGGGCATTGCAAGCTTTAATGACCTTAATGTAGGCGATTATGTTGTGCATGAAAGCCACGGACTTGGTATATATAAGGGAATTGAAAAGATTGAGGTTGAAGGTGTAGAAAAGGATTACATCAAAATCAGCTATGATGGTGGAAGTAATCTTTATGTGCTTGCAACACAGCTCGACAGGCTGCAGAAGTATGCTGGGGCTGATACAGAGAAGAAGCCTAAGTTAAATAAGCTTGGTGGACAAGAATGGAATAAGACTAAAGCTAAGGTTCACGGAGCGGTTGAGGAAGTTGCCAAAGACCTTGTTGAGCTGTATGCAGAGAGACAGAAGCAGAAGGGCTATAGTTTTGGACCAGATACAGTATGGCAGAGAGAATTTGAGGAGATGTTTCCTTATGAGGAGACAGAAGATCAGCTTAATGCAATTCTTGATACTAAAAGAGATATGGAAAGTACAAGGATAATGGACAGACTGATATGCGGTGATGTTGGTTATGGCAAAACAGAGGTTGCTATAAGAGCTGCATTTAAGGCGGTACAGGAAGGTAAGCAGGTAGCGTATCTTGTGCCTACAACAATTCTTGCACAGCAGCATTTTAATACATTTGAGCAGAGAATGAAGAATTTTCCGTTAAAAGTTGCGCAGCTTTCAAGTTTCAGGACATCCAAGGAGATAAAAGAGACACTTGAGGACTTAAAGAAAGGATTTGTTGATGTTGTTATAGGAACACACAGACTTTTGTCCAAGGATGTTATATTTAAAGATTTAGGGCTTCTTATTATTGACGAGGAGCAGAGGTTTGGAGTTACACACAAGGAGAAAATTAAAAAATTAAAGAATAATATTGATGTACTTACACTAAGTGCTACACCAATTCCAAGAACACTTCATATGAGTCTTGTTGGAATAAGGGATATGAGTGTGCTTGAGGAGCCGCCGGTGGACAGAGTTCCTATACAGACATTTGTGACAGAACACAATGACGAGATGATACGCGAGGCAATTAACAGAGAGCTTGCAAGAGGTGGTCAGGTATATTATGTATATAACAGGGTAAGAAGCATAGATGAGGCAGCAGCACATATACAGGAGCTTGTGCCGGATGCGAATGTCGCATATGCACACGGACAGATGGATAAGAGAATGCTTGAAAATATCATGGTTGATTTTATTAATGGGGATATTGATGTGCTTATCTCTACAACTATTATTGAGACTGGTATGGATATATCCAATGTCAACACAATGATTATCGAGGATGCGGATAAATTTGGACTTTCGCAGTTATATCAGCTTCGTGGACGTGTAGGAAGAAGCAGCAGGACTGCGTATGCATTTCTTCTATATAGAAGAGACAGGATGCTTACAGAGGTTGCGGAGAAGAGGCTTAGTGCAATAAGGGAATTCTCAGATTTTGGTTCGGGATTTAAGATTGCCATGAAAGACCTTGAAATCAGGGGCGCAGGTAATGTATTAGGCAAGAGCCAGCACGGGCATATGGCAGCAGTAGGATATGACCTGTATTGCAAGATGCTTAATGAGGCGGTTAATGACCTCAAAGGAATCAAGAATGGTTACAGCTTTGAGACTAATGTTGATTTGTCGGTGGATGCGTATATTCCTTCTACGTATATAAGGAGTGAGTATCAGAAGCTTGATGTATACAAGAGAATTGCGGCGATTGAGACAGAAGAGGAATTAAGTGACATGAAGGATGAGCTTCGTGACAGGTATGGTTCACTCTGCCAGTCTGCTGAGAATCTTCTTGAGATTGCGCTTATCAAATCGATGGCACACAAGGTTGGTATTATGGAGATTAAGGGTGGACTTGATGAGACAGCAAATCCTGCTGTATACAGAACAGTTATGACTATATCTCCAAAGGCAGATATTAATCCTGATGCGATACCAGATTTCCTTGAGACATTTGGCGGAGCAATCACATTTAAGACGGATAAATCACCTACATTTGTATGGCGTGTTATCAGAAAAAAGTACTCAAATAACTATGAATACCTTAATGGACTTAAAGATGTAATTAATTTAATGAATTTCTCTTTGACAAATTAAGAATATATGGTACAATTGATGTCAGTTTAATGCGTTAAAGCATCAATGTAATAAAGGAGACAAAGGGATATGGAAAAAAAAGGTGAACTTATATCATTCAGACCAGACATTAAGGTGGTCGACTGTACAATTAGAGATGGAGGACTTGTAAACAACTTCGGTTTCACAGATGAATTCGTGCGTGAGCTTTATAAGACTAATGTTGAAGCTGGTGTTGATTATATGGAATTTGGATATAAGGCATCTAAGGAACAGTTCAGTGTCAATGATTATGGTAAGTGGAAGTTCTGCGATGAGAAGGATATAAGAGCGATTGTTGGCGAGAACAATACTGATATGAAGATATCTGTTATGGCTGATGTTGGAAGAACTGATTTCAGAAAGGATATTCTTCCTAAAGCAGACAGTGTTATCGATATGATAAGAATAGCTACTTATGTAAGCACAATTCCAGCAGCGGTTGAGATGATTAACTACTGCCATGATATGGGATATGAGACAACAATCAATATCATGGCTGTATCTACAGCTAAGGAAGAAGATTTAAAGGTTGCACTTGATATTCTTTCTAAGACACCAGTTGACGTAATCTATCTTGTAGACAGCTATGGTTCTCTCTACCCAGAACAGATAAGAGAGATGTCAGATGAGTACTTAAAGATTGCAGAGGCTAATGGCAAGAAGGTTGGTATACATGCACATAATAACCAGATGCTTGCATTTGCTAATACAATTGAGGCATGTGCATTTGGCGTAAGCTATCTTGATGCAACTATGTCAGGAATGGGACGTGGAGCTGGTAACTGCTTCATGGAACTTTTACTTGGATTCCTTCGTAATCCTAAGTACAATATCAGACCTGTATTTAAATTTATTGAGACTCATATGAACAAGCTTAAAGAAGAAGGTAATGTATGGGGATGTGATGTACAGTACATGATAACTGGACAGAGAAACCAGCATCCAAGAACTGCAATTGCATTTACAGCAGATAAAAGAACTGATTATCTCAACTTCTTCCAGACGATAATTGAAGATTAACATTGACTTCTATTTTTGATAGAGTTAAAATTATACAAAATTTTAGCAAGTCTAAAGGAAGGAAGTAATTGATATGGAAAAGAAGAATATCGACTGGTCAAATCTTGGATTTGGTTATGTAAAGACAGACATGAGATATGTTGCTAATTATAAGGACGGAGAATGGAAAGGTGGACTTACAGAGGACGCTAATGTTGTAATCAATGAGTGTGCCGGTGTTTTACAGTATGCACAGACTTGCTTTGAGGGTCTTAAGGCATATACAACTAAGGATGGAAAGATTGTTATGTTCCGTCCAGATATGAACGCAGCAAGAATGGAAGATTCTTGTAAGAGACTTGAGATGCCTGTATTCCCACAGGATCAGTTTGTACAGGCCTGTGAGGACGTTGTAAGAGCTAATGCAGGATTTGTACCACCTTATGGTTCAGGTGCAACTCTTTACTTAAGACCTTATATGTTCGGAAGCAACCCAGTTATCGGTGTTAAGCCAGCAGACGAGTATCAGTTCAGAGTATTTGCTACCCCAGTTGGACCATACTTCAAGGGTGGAGCTAAGCCAATCGTTATCAAGGTTTCTGATTATGATAGAGCAGCACCTCACGGAACAGGTAACATCAAGGCTGGTCTTAACTATGCAATGAGCTTATATCCAATCGTTAAGGCTCATGAAGAAGGATTTGCTGAGAATATGTATCTTGATGCTGCAACTAGAACTAAGGTTGAGGAGACAGGTGGAGCTAACTTCTTATTCGTAACTAAGGATGGCAAGGTTGTTACACCTAAGTCTAATTCTATCTTACCTTCAATCACACGTCGTTCATTAGTATATGTTGCTAAGGAATATCTTGGACTTGAGGTTGAGGAAAGAGAAGTATACTTCTCAGAGGTTGCTGATTTTGCAGAGTGTGGTCTTTGTGGTACTGCTGCTGTTATCTCTCCAGTTGGTAAGATTAATGATCATGGTAAGGAAATCTGCTTCCCAAGCGGCATGGACGATATGGGACCAGTAATCAAGAAGCTTCGTGAGACATTAACAGGTATCCAGATGGGGGATATCGAGGCACCAAAGGGCTGGATTCATACAGTTGATGTTGAGTAATAGAAGGTTTGTATATGAATGAAATTGGAACTAATGAACGTGTACTGCGTTCGGATGTAACTTTAGAGGAAAGCAAGCGTATCGAGAGGGTACTGCGTAAGAATAATATCTCTTATTTTGAGAGATGGAAGACACGCGGCGGACTGTTTAAGTTCTTTAGCAAGAACAATAACGGCAAATGCGATATTCTTGTACATATGGATTCTTTAGAGGAAGCTAAGAAGGCTCTTGAAAAGTAATATGATGAAATGATTTAAGGCTGTCATACCAGAAATGGTGTGACAGCCTTAGTTTTTACCATTCTATGCTGCATTTTGTATCTGAAATCATGCAACAATTCAATATTTCTCCATATCCTATATGGAACACATTTATGGAGATAATAATGAATTGCAATTACGTTAATTCCAATCAGGTTCCTGGAATGGCTTATGTTCCATGGCAGAGATGGGGCGACTACTATGACCCATGCAAGGCATTTATGCGTGGTACATTATTTGCAGTACTCGATAAACCATTTAAAGGAGGGTACCGCAAATGAATAATACATGCAACGGTGGATGCCGCAACAATCAGAATGGCATGATAAGCTATAACAGAATGGATATGCATAATAATATGAATAAAAATATAAATAACGGCACTAATGGAAGCAGGGTTGAGATGACTAACAAATCCCGTATAATACAGAATGTGTATGAGCTTGGATTTGTTATGACAGAGGCACTTCTGTATCTTGACACGCATCCTAATGATAATGAAGCCATTGAATATTATAATACAATGAAAAAGCGTTATAATGATGCCGTTGAAGCATATGAGAATTCTATCGGGCCTCTCACATTTAACAGTACAGGTGTCAATAATTATTTCGACTGGGCAGCTACTCCATTGCCTTGGGAAAAGGAGGGATGCTAGATGTGGAATTATGAAAAGAGACTTGAATATCCTATAAATATTAAGCAGACTAACCCGACACTTGCGGCAATGATAATATCACAATATGGCGGCCCGGACGGCGAGTTAGGTGCTTCGCTTAGATATATTTCACAGAGATATTCATGTGGCTACAGGGATATTGCCGGACTTCTTACTGATATTGGAACAGAAGAACTTGGACATTTTGAGATGATAAGCACTATGGTTCATCAGCTTACAAGAAATCTGTCAATGGAACAGATAAAAGGAACTCCATTTGAGGCGTACTATGTTGACCATACTGCTGCGGTCTGGCCTCAGGCTGCTGGCGGAATACCATTTAACACATGTGAATTCCAGTCAAAGGGGGATATAATAACAGACCTCACGGAAGACCTTGCTGCTGAACAGAAAGCGAGAACGACATATGATAACCTTATCCGTCTTACAGACGATACAGATGTATTAAATCCGCTCAGATTCTTAAGAGAACGTGAGATAGTACATTTCCAGAGATTCGGAGAAGCACTTTCAAGAGTTCAGGACAGACTTGATTCTAAGAACTTCTATGCATTTAATCCAGAGTTTGATAAACACTGAGTCTTGTCTGATATAGACAAATAATGCCAAATAATCCAGCTTATTTTATAATACTGGTTTATTTGGCAATTTTTTATTTAGGGATTAATCATTTTGGGTGGCATATTTAACCGCATTCTCATAAGTTGTCTTGCTGATAGCATCCAGTGCTTCTTCTGTGAGAAAACCCTGATGAGATGTGACGATTACATTAGGGAATGAAAGAAGTCTTGCAGTTGTTGAGTGCTGTAGTATGTCATCTTCCATATTTTCAAATACATAATCAGTTTCTTCTTCATATACATCGAGGCCAACAGCGTGGAATTTCATGTCACGGATTCCCTTGATAAGTGCCTCTGTGTTGACAATTGCGCCTCTTGAGGTGTTTACAAGAATAACTCCATTTTTCATCTTATCAATTGTGTTGGTGTCAATCAGATGAAATGATTCCTTTGTGAGAGGGCAGTGCAGGGAAATTAAATCGCTGCTGCATAGAAGTTCATCAAGTTCTACATATCTGACGAAATCAAGAGAATCATTGTGGTACTGGTCGTTGGCGATTACATTCATGCCAAAGCCATGGCAGATGCGGCACATGGCGGCACCGATTTTTCCAGTTCCGATGATACCGGCTGTTTTGCCATTGAGTGTTAGACCAGTAAGTCCGGACAGGCTGAAATTATTCTCTCTAACCTTGATGTATGCTTTGTGGATTCGTCTGTTGGCGGCAAGGGCGAGAGCCATCGCATGTTCAGCCACAGCCTCTGGTGAATATGCAGGCACTGTCATAACGGATATGTTGTATTTCTTAGCGGCTTCCATGTCTACATTATTAAATCCGGCGCATCTCATAAGTACAAGCCCGACTCCGTTATAACTTAGAATGGAGAGTACCTTTTCATCAACAGTAGAATTTACGAAGGCGCATACAGCATTATATCCGTGGCTGTATATGGCAGTTTTTTCGTCAAGGTCTGATTCGATATAGTCAATTGTAATCTGAGGGTAGTCATTGTTTTGTTTATCAAATGAGTATCTGTCGTAGCTTTTAGCATCATAAAATAAAATTTTCAAAATTAAGTCCTCCCGAATTATGGAAAACTTTACGTGTGTCCGCGGTCAGCAGACTGGAAGCACGCAAAGTTATTATAATCATTTCCACAAATGCCAGTTTTAAGTCTTGATTTATTCACTTTTTATAAAGTGGAACGCTTGAGGAACTCAAGTGGAATAGGTGGGGAACAGGGCATGGATATAATTGGGCTTGTAGATAAAACAACGATTAATTTTAAAGGAGACAGATTATTATGTATTTTGATGCTATTGCAAAGATTGTTGCAGAACGTACAGGATGTGAGATTTCAGATGTTAAGCCAGAGAGCAGATTTACAGAGCTTGGTATTGATTCGCTTGATACAGTAGAACTTCTTATGAGTCTTGAGGATGAACTTGGCATTGAGATTGAGTTAGACCAGAAGGTAGAGACAATCGATGACCTTGATAAATTTATTCAGAGTAAGCAGAGATAATAATTATGATAAAAACTAAGATTAATGAAATGCTGGGTATAAAGTACCCGGTGTTTCAGGGCGGAATGGCTTGGATAGCCGATGGAAAGCTTGCAGCAGCAGTATCAGAAGGCGGCGGACTTGGAATTATAGCTGCTGGCAATGCTCCGGGAGATTATGTAAGAGAACAGATCAGGATAGCAAGAAAATTAACAGATAAACCGATAGGTGTGAATATTATGCTTCTAAGTCCGTCAGCGGATGAGGTGGCTGAGGTTGTTATAGATGAGAAGGTGGAAGTTGTCACTACAGGTGCAGGAAATCCTTCAAAGTATATTAAAAAATGGATTGATGCAGGAATAAAAGTCATTCCTGTTGTAGCTTCGGTTGCAATGGCAAAGCTTATGACAAGGTTAGGCGCATCTGCACTTATAGCGGAAGGTGGAGAGAGCGGTGGTCATGTAGGCGAACTTACAACAATGGTTTTAGTTCCACAGGTATGTGATGCAACCAGCCTGCCAGTTATAGCTGCCGGGGGAATAGCGGACGGAAGAGGCGTTGCCGCAGCATTTATGCTTGGAGCACAGGGAGTGCAGATGGGAACAAGATTTTTAAGTGCCGCAGAGTGCAGTATTCATCCATCGTATAAGGAAAAAATTTTAAAGGCGACAGACCTTTGCACAATGGTTACTGGAAAGAGGCTTGGACATCCAGTGAGAAGCCTGCGTACACAGTTTGCAAGAGATTATTCTAAAGCTGAATATGGTGGAATGCCAGATGATGAGCTTGAGGCATTGGCAACAGGATCACTTAGGCGTGCGGTACAGGACGGAGACAATGACAAGGGATGCTTTTTGTCAGGACAGATAGCATCAATGGTAAAAAAAGAACAGCCTGCGGCAGAGATAATCAGAGAGGTTATGGAAGGTGCAGAGCCAGTGCTTAGAGGTGCAGCCAGATGGGTAGAATAGCGTATGTATTTGCTGGACAGGGAGACCAGTATCCAGGAATGGGAAAGAATATATGGGATAGATATGACATTGCAAAGGATGTGTATAAGATGTGTGACAAGATACGTCCGGGAACGTCTAAGCAGTGTTTTGAAGGTACAGAAGAGGAATTAAAACAGACAGATAATACACAGCCATGCCTGTTTGCGATGGAACTGGCAGCGGCGAAGGTTCTTTTAGACAAAGGAATCAAGCCAGATGTGGTGGCTGGATTTTCGCTGGGTGAAGTGACTGCCGCTGCATTTGCAGGAATAGTTGATGAGAGAAGTGGATTTAAGCTTGTTTGCAGGCGCGGTGAGCTTATGCAGAGGGCGGCAGAGCAGTTTGAAACATTTATGGCGGCAGTTGTAAAGCTTAGTAATGAACAGGTTGAAAGTATATGTGACAGATATGAAAATGTCTATCCAGTCAATTACAACTGCCCCGGACAGGTTACGGTATCAGGACTCACATCTCAGATGGCAGATTTCAGTGCAGATGTAAGAGAGGCTGGTGGAAGGGCAATTCCGTTAAAGGTAAAAGGAGCATTTCATTCACCATTCATGAAAGAAGCGGCAGAAAGCTTCGCTGGTGAGTTAAGAAAATGTACAAGTCTAAATAATACTGGCAGTACACAGATAACATTGTATTCAGATGTGACGGCACAGCCTTACACAGATAACATTGTTAAATTGTTATCAAGTCAGATATGCAGTCCGGTAAGGTGGGAGCAGATTATAAGAAATATGATTGCTGACGGCGTTGATACATTTGTAGAAATCGGACCTGGAAAAACACTTTCCAATATGATTAAAAAGATAGATGCATCAGTCAGTGTGACAGATGTAGGGTGTTATATAGAGGATAGTGTCAAATAACATATGAAATTACAAGAGGTATGGGAGAGAATCAGATGTTAAATGGTAAGACAGCGGTAGTAACAGGCGGCTCGCGTGGAATAGGTGCAGCGATTGCGGATAAGCTTGCTTCTGTAGGAGCAGATATAGCAATAATCTATGCTGGCAATGCACAGGCGGCAGAAAATGTGTGTGACAGCATAAGGGGAAAATATGGCGTTAAGGTTAAGGCGTATAAATGTGATGTGTCTGATTACAACATGGTAAAAGATGTAGTTGCGCAGATAAAAGGCGATTTCGGAACAGTGCATATTCTTATCAATAATGCAGGAATAACGAGAGATGGTCTTGTAGCTATGATGAAGGAAGAGGATTTTGACAGAGTTATTGATACGAACTTAAAAGGTGCGTTCAATATGATACGTCATTGTTCAGGATTATTTTTGAGAAATAAAGAGGGCTGTATTGTCAACATATCATCTGTATCTGGGCTTATGGGCAATGCAGGACAGTGTAATTATTCTGCATCTAAGGCGGGTCTTATAGGACTTACCAAATCAGCAGCCAAGGAGCTTGCTTCTAAGGGAATACGCTGTAATGCAGTTGCACCGGGATTCATAGAGACAGATATGACTGATAATCAGGCGGAGAATCCTCTTATAGACATGATTCCGTTAAAGAGAATGGGAAGACCAGAGGATGTTGCAGATGCAGTTTTATATCTTGTAAATGCAGATTATGTGACTGGTGAAGTGTTAAAAGTTGATGGCGGCATAGCCATGTAGGTCTGATAAATGATTTTTGGAGGTAATATGAGCGAGAACAGGAGAGTTGTTGTTACAGGACTAGGTGCTGTGACACCGCTTGGCAATAATGTTAAAGATACATGGGATGGGCTTAAAAATGGAAAATGTGGAATAGCACAGATAACCCAGTTTGATACAGAGAAATTCAAGGCAAAGCTTGCAGCAGAGGTCAAGGATTTTGACCCCAAAGAATATCTTGAGGTTAATGAAGTGTTAAGAACTGACAGATATGCACAGCTTGCAGTGGCTGCGGCAAAGCAGGCTGTTGATGAGAGTGGCATTGAAGGAAATGTAGAGCCAGAAAGATTTGCAGTTATGTTTGGAACAGGAATTGGCGGTATTGGAACATTTGAGAGAGAACACACGAAGCTTATGGAAAAAGGTCCAAGACGTGTGTCACCATTGTTCATTCCAATGATGATTGGCAATATGGCAGCAGGAATGATAGCAATACGTCATGACTGCCGTGGAAGCGCAATGCCGGCGGTGACAGCATGTGCATCAGGTTCTAATGCAATTGGAGAGGCATTAAGGCTTATAAGACATGGTTATGCAGATGCAGTTATAACAGGTGGAGCTGAGAGCACAATCACGCCATCGGCAGTTGCTGGATTTGTTAATATGCAGGCATTGTCAACATCACAAGACCCGGATGCGGCATCACTTCCATTTGATAAGAGACGTGGTGGATTTGTTATGGGTGAAGGCTCTGTTGCTTTGATACTTGAAGAGTATGAGCATGCCAAAATGCGCGGTGCAAAAATCTATGGTGAGGTATGCGGATATGGCTCAACATGCGATGCATATCACATAACAGCTCCTCATCCAGATGCAAGAGGCGGTGCACAGGCTATGATGGATGCAATGCGTGAAGCTGGATATACAGAGGAAGATAAGGTTTATGTCAATGCACATGGCACAGGAACACATATGAATGATTTAATTGAGACTATTGCAATAAAGAAAGCACTTGGAGAAGAGGCGGCTGGAAATGCATTGGTTAGTTCTACTAAATCAATGACAGGACATATGTTAGGCGCGGCAGGAGCGATAGAGGCTATGGCATGTCTGCTGGCATTAGAGGAAGGAATTATTCCACCAACAATCAATCTGAAAGAACCAGATGAGGAATGTGACCTTAATTATGTTCCGAATAAAGCTGTTAAAGCGGATATAACGTTAGCACTATCTAACTCATTAGGATTTGGCGGACATAATGCGTGTCTTGCATTCAGAAGAGTATAAACATTATAGAAAGGTATGGCTATGAACGAGACAGATATCAGAAAATATGCAAATCTTATGCAGGAACTTGGGCTTACTGGTTTGGAGATTACAGATGATAAGAAGGTTGTAAGGCTTGAGCGCAATGTGACAGAACAGATTCAGCAGATAGTGCCAGTTGCGGCTGGCAACAGTGGCGTTTCACAGACTGTCGGTGAAAATGTGGATGCAGATTACATAAGTGTCAAATCTCCAATAGTCGGAGTGTTCTATGCGGCATCTGCTGAGAGCGCCGACCCATACGTTGCAGTCGGCGACCATGTGAGCAAGGGTCAGACATTATGCATAATAGAGGCAATGAAACTTATGAATGAGATAACGGCTGACGAAGACGGAATTATATCAAAGATATGTGTTACGAATGGTCAGGTTATTGAATATGGAACGGAGCTGTTCCGCATAAGAAAGTAATATCAGGAGAAATGTTATGAATAGAGAGCAGATAATGGAAATTCTTCCACACAGGGATAACATGCTTTTGTTAGATGATGTTGCCAGCTTTGATAATGAAGCTGTCGGACATTATAAAGTGCGTGGTGATGAGTTTTTTCTTAAAGGACATTTTCCGGGAAATCCAATAGTTCCAGGTGTGATACTATGCGAGATACTGGCACAGTCAGCGTGTGTTCTTATGAAAGATGCCATGACAGATGGAAAACTTCCCGTGTATACAGGACTTAATAATGTGAAGTTCCGCTCACCAGTTAAGCCGGGTGATTTGATAGAGACAAGATGTGAGATTACAAGAAAGAAGCATCCATTTTATTTTGCAAAGGGCACAGTGCATGTAGGGGAGAGACTTTGTGTGTCGGCGGAATTTTCATTTGCAATAACAGGAGAATAGGTTATGTTTTCAAAGATTCTAATTGCCAATCGCGGTGAGATAGCGGTAAGGATTATAAGAGCATGTAAGGAAATGGGTGTTGCCACAGTTGCAGTATATTCAGAGGCAGACAAGAATGCGCTTCATGTGGCACTGGCAGACCAGAGCTATTGCATAGGTGCATCGGAGGCATCTGAAAGTTATCTTAATGAAAACCAGATTATAAGTGCAGCACAGCTTGCAGGTGCACAGGCAATTCATCCGGGGTATGGATTTCTTTCGGAGAATGCACATTTTGCAAGACTATGCAGAAAGAATGGAATTGTATTTATCGGACCTGACCCTGACAGTATGGAAAGGCTTAGTGATAAAGCAGTGCTTAAAGAACTGGTTGATAACACAGGACTTAGTGTTATACCGGGAACCAGGGCTGTCGACTCTATGGAAGATGCGAAGGCTAAAGCCGGGGCAATAGGATATCCGGTCATGCTTAAAGCGTGTGCAGGAGGCGGTGGACGTGGAATACGTCTTATAAGAAGTGAGGATGAGCTGGAAGAGGCGTATATGCAGGCAGTGTCAGAGGCTATGAGTGCATTTGGCGATGGAAGCATGTATCTTGAAAAATATATATTTCCGGCAAGGCATGTTGAACTTCAGATATTAGCTGATGAATGTGGCAATGTTGTGTGTCTGGGAGACAGAGACTGTTCGCTGCAGAGACGCAACCAGAAGCTTATAGAGGAAACTCCTTCACCGGCAGTCAGTGATGATATGAGAAAGACAATTATTAAGCAGGCAAGAGATGCAATTGAAAAAATCGGATATGTTGGAGCGGGAACATTAGAATTTCTGCTTGATAAGAATGGTAATTTCTGGTTTATGGAGATGAATGTACGTCTTCAGGTTGAACACTGTGTCACTGAGATGCTCACAGGAATTGATATTGTCAAATGGCAGATACGTATAGCGGCAGGTATTCCTCTTGACTTTACGCAGGAAGATATACCAATGCGTGGAAGTGCTATAGAGTGCCGTATCAATGCGGCAAGCTGTGGCAATCTTACAATGCTTCATGTGCCGGGAGGTCCGTCTGTCAGATTTGATACATGTCTTATAGATGGAACGAGTGTGTCGCCTTATTATGACTCACTTCTAGGCAAATTAGTTGTATATGCAAAGACAAGGGAAGAGACTTTGCGCAAAATGCGTGCATCACTGTGTGAGCTTGTTATTGAAGGCATAGCAACTAATATAGAGGAACAGCTAAGTATTGTCGAGGATGAAAGATTTGTATCAGGTGATTATGATTTAACATTTATGGGGAACAGATAATGGCGTTAATTAAATTTTTAAAACCAAGAAACAAACTTGAAGAGGGCGGAAGATGTGAGGCAGTTGTGCAGCAGGACGAAGGCGAGCCGGAGAAGAAATGCCCCAACTGTCACAAGGAAATTCCTGTAAGCCGTCTGTGGTCTAATAATCTTGTGTGTGCATGTGGATATCATTTCAGAATGAGGGCGAGACAGCGTATAAGAATGATTGCTGATGATGGAACATTTCATGAATTATATAGTGATGTCAAAGCAGGAAATCCGCTTGATTTTCCGGGATATAAGGAAAAGATTGAGACAGTGAGGGCTGCAAGTGGTGAGACAGAGGCTGTTGTGTGTGGAACTGCATTAGTTGGCGGTCAGAAATGTGCTTTATTTGTCATGGATTCTAATTTTATGATGGGAAGCATGGGAAGTGCTGTTGGTGCCAAGATAACAGCTACATTTGAATATGCCGCCAGTCATCATCTCCCGGTAGTTGGGTATACGGTTTCCGGCGGGGCGCGTATGCAGGAGGGATTATTGTCGCTTATGCAGATGGCGAAGATAAGTGCAGCGGTTAAACGTCATAGTGACGCAGGACTTCTTTATATAACAATGCTTACAGATCCGACAACTGGAGGAGTGACAGCAAGTTTTGCTATGGAAGGCGATATAATAATAGCGGAACCTGGAGCCATGATTGGATTTGCCGGAGCAAGAGTGATTGAGCAGACAACGAGAAAATCTCTTCCTAATGGTTTTCAGCGTGCAGAGTTTGTGCTGGAGCATGGGTTTGTTGATACAATTGTGAGCAGAAATAACCAGAAAAAGGTTCTTACTGAGATTCTTAAAATGCATGGTGGAGTGTGAAGTTATGAGTGTAATACCATATGACAGGGTTAAGGCTGCAAGAGAAGCTGACAGACCTACAGGATTAGATTACATAAAAAATATATTTAAAAATTTTATAGAAATGCACGGTGACAGATGTTATGCGGATGACAAGGCAATTGTCGGTGGAATAGCAAGGCTTGATGGAAGTCCGGTCACAGTGATTGCAATTGAGAAAGGGCATAATGCCAGGGAACGTAATTACAGAAATTTCGGTGCACCACATCCAGAAGGATACAGAAAGGCTTTAAGGCTGATGAAACAGGCTGAAAAATTCGGAAGACCGGTTATATGCTTCATAGATACATCGGGGGCATATTGTGGTGTGGAAGCAGAAGAGAGAGGACAGGGACAGGCTATTGCACAGAATCTTGTTGAAATGTCTACATTATGTGTTCCGGTTATATCAATACTTATCGGTGAGGGAGGCAGCGGCGGCGCACTGGCACTGGCTGTTGCAGACAGAGTGTGGATGATGCAGAATGCAGTGTATTCTGTGATTTCACCAGAAGGGTGTGCGAGCATATTGTGGAAGGATGCTTCTAAAGCACCAGAGGCGGCGGCAAGCCTTAAACTGACAGCAGAGGATGCGAAAAGCCTTGGCGTGGTTGAACGCATTTTATCAGAAGATGATATTGGAAAGAAAGAATTCTATGACAGGATAAGGGCGTTATTAAAAGAAGAAATCAGAGAACTCTCTGATGACCCAGACCTTATAGGCAGGAGATACGACAGATTTCGCAGCATAGGAGTTGAAATATGAGTTTATATAGCAGATTTTGTACTGAAATTACAGATGATAATGGAGAGATTGAGAAGATTACACTTAATTATCCGGATAATTTTAATTATGGATATGATGTTGTCGATGTCATTGCTGAGCAGACACCAGATAAAAGAGCAATTGTGTGGTGCAATGTCGACAATGAGGAGCATATATTCAGTTTCCTTGATGTAAAAAGATACAGTAACAAAATGGCTAATATATTTACCGATGCTGGTATCAGGAGAGGCGACAGAGTTATGGTTGTGCTGAAAAGGCATTACGAATACTGGTTTGCGGCAGTTGCACTTCACAAAATCGGTGCTGTTATGATACCGGCAACACATATGCTTACTGTCAGTGATTATGTATACAGAATCAAGGCCTCTAAGGTAAAAGCAATTATATGCACAACACAAAATGATGTTCCAGCAACTATTAAAAAGGCGTTGGAAGAGACCGGATCAGATGCAAAGCTGTGGAGTGTGCAGAAGGACATTGCTGGCTTTGATAATCTGACAACACAGATGGAAAATGCCAGAGATACATTTGAACGTGTAGAGACAAAGGCAGATGATCCTATGATGCTTTATTTTACGTCGGGGACAACTGGCTATCCTAAGGGAGTAATACATGATTATACATATCCTCTTGCACATATAGTCACAGCAAAGTACTGGCAGCAGGCAGAGGATGACGGGCTGCATTTTACAGTGGCAGAGACAGGATGGGCGAAGGCTTCATGGGGAAAGATATATGGACAGTGGATTGTTGGCAGTGCAGTAATGGTGTATGATTTTGATAATTTTGACCCTAAACAGTTAACTACAATCATAAACCGGTATGGAGTCACATCATTCTGCGCCCCTCCTACAGTATATCGTTATCTTGTCCGCAAGGGAATTGCTGATATGCCGACTTTAAAGCACGCATCAACTGCGGGGGAGATGTTGGCACCTGAGGTATTCCGCAAATTTACTGAAAAGACGGGAATTCCGCTTTGTGAAGGTTATGGACAGACAGAGACTGCACTTCTCATGGCTAATTTCAAGGGGAAACAGCCTAAAGAGGGGTCTATGGGAACAGTATCGCCTTTTTATAATATTGAACTACGTGACAAGGATGGTAATCAGGTTCCAGATGGACAGATAGGTGAAGTGGTAATCATACCGCCAGAGAATGGTAAGCAGGTGGGAATATTCTGTGCTTATCTTGATAATGAGGAACAGTATAAGCATGTGTGGAGAGGCGGTGTATATCACACGGGTGATGCTGCCTACAGAGACAAGGATGGTCTGTACTGGTTTCATGGAAGATTCGATGACATAATAAAGACTGGTGGGTTCAGAGTAGGACCTTATGAGGTTGAAAATGTTCTGATGGAGCATCCAGCCGTTGTGGAATGTAGTGTTATCGGTGTACCTGATAAACTCCGAGGTCAGGCAATCAAGGCGGTTATTGTGCCGGGACATGGATATGAGCCTGATAAAAAACTGGAACAGGATATAAAGGAATTCTGTAATCAGAGGCTTGCGGAGTACAAGTGGATAAGGATTGTAGAGTTTGTGAGTAATATGCCTAAGACAATCAGTGGAAAGATTCAGAAGACTGTGCTCCGGGGGATGAAGTAGGGATAAGACGACGTTTGTGTTGTAATATTGGGGTACCGTGTATTATAATATATGTAAAATTATCACTTTGGAGTCATAATTAATGGATAACAGATTACATGAGATATTAGATGATATCAGTGGGTTTCATATATATAATTTATCGGATATGTGCATATGTGAGTATGTAAGTGAAAGTCTGTGTGAAATGACAGGATACAGCAGGGATGAGCTTCTTGCATCTGCTGAGGGAAACGGTTGCCTCAGTGGATATGAGAAGCTTGTTCATGTTGCAGACAGGCAGGTCTTTGATGAATTTATAGAAAGATTAAAGAACGGTACTGGAAAGCAGGAGGCTGAATATAGGATTATCGGAAAATCTGGCAATATAATGTGGGTCAGAGACAGCGCAGCACCAAAGATGACGGATGATAGCGGAATGGTGGCATATTCAGTACTTACAGACATTACGGAATTAAAGAAAAACAACGATAATCTTACATTTTTAAATGAAACGATTCCGTGTGGATTCTTAAAGTATACATGTGAGAAACAGCCTAAGGTTACATATTTTAACAACAAAATACTAGAAATGTTAAGATTTCCACAGCAAAAAAATGGGGAGCTTGATTATCTTGAAATGTACAAAAACAATGTGTTTCTGATGATTCCGATGGAAGAGAGAAGAAGATTTTCATTGTATCTTAACAGAGTGTATTCAGCAGGAACTCCAATCGCTGGAGAAATGACAGTGATTAGGTGTGATGGGACAAGAGCGCATGTCTTTGGATGGGTGACTAAGTGCGTCAATGAGAACGGATTAGAGGAATTCCAGAGTGTGTGCATGGATATTACAGAGAGATACCAGGTTAAGAAGAGTAACGAGGTAAAGCGTTATATTAAGGCTTTGTCAGATGTTTATGATAAGATTTTTGAGTATAATCTTGGAACGAATACGGTAAAGTGTCTGTATAGTAATAATTCGCCGATGTTTAAATGGTTTGAGAATGTGTCAATGCAGATGGAAGATGCGACTGAGAAGTGGATTAGTGATACAGTAGATGAAAGTGATAAGGACAGAGTGAGAAAGTTCTTTAAGGATTTCAGCCAGAAAAATCTTATAACCGAGGATGGAAGACCATCATTGATTACATATTCAGCCAAATCATCTGATGGAAGCATGAAGAATTATAGTGGCATATTCTTAAAAATGGATGGTGATATAAGTCTGTATTGCTGTAGAAGACTGGAAGATGATACTGTTCTTGCAGTACTTAAGGATGAAAACACACATCTTAAAGAGGATATGCAGGAGATAATGACACATTTTACAGATGGTGCAGCCGCATTTAAGGTGACAGCGGACGGATATGTTATGCCAATGTATTCAAGTGATAATGTGTGCGAATTCTTTGGATATAGTAAAAATGAGTGGCAGGCATTGATGCTGGATGGAACATCAATTGAAAGCTTCGTTGCACATTGCGATACAGATTATGAGAAATTTGAGAAACTTCTGCGGGATGGAGAAGCAGAATTTGCATATCATGATATTAAGACTGGTGAGACGAAGAGCATACGCGCGATATGTTCACAGAAGGAATTAGACAGTGGTTCATCAAGATATATAATGCTGTATACACGTAATAATGGTGAATCTGACGGAGATGCTGGCGTGGCTGGAACACAGAGTAATATCGCAATAAGGACATTTGGATATTTTGACGTGTTTGTCGGTGATAAACCGATTGCTTTCCGCAATAAGAAGTCAAAAGAATTATTTGCACTTCTTGTTGACAGAAGAGGCGGATATGTCACATCAGAAGAAGCTATAGGATTTCTGTGGGAGGATGAGACAGTTAATCCTGTTACTCTTGCAAGATACAGAAAGACAGCACTGCGTTTAAAGAATACACTCGAAGAGTATGGCATTACAGACGTGGTTGAATCAGTAGATGGAAAGAGGCGTATAGTTACTGAAAAGGTCAGATGCGATTTGTATGATTATCTTTCTGGAAAAGAGCAGTATGCGCAGTTATTTAAAGGAAGCTATCTTACTAACTATAGCTGGGCAGAGACTACACTGGGGGAATTGTCAGGAGAGCAGTATTAATAAAGTATAAGCAGCGTTAAAAAGATTGACATTACAACGGTTGTAAGGTTTATAATGGCGTACAGCAAATGAGTGATAATCATTATCGGAGAAACATATGGAAAAGAATCTTACAACTGGAAGTGTATTTAAGACAATAGTGTATTTTGCACTGCCATACCTGCTGTCATATTTTTTACAGACATTATATGGAATGGCTGATTTGTTCATAATAGGGCAGTTCAACGGAGTTGACAGCATAACTGCGGTGTCGAATGGAAGCCAGGTAATGCATATGCTTACAGTAATAATTGTAGGTCTGGCTATGGGTGTTACTGTAACAATCGGACATGCGATTGGCGCGGCCAGACAGGACAAGGCATCTGTCATAGTTGGCAATACAATTGTGCTGTTCATGTCGTTATCAATAGTGCTTACAATTATTCTTACTGCAAATGTTGGCAATATTGTAAAGCTTATAGGAATCCCTTCAGAGGCTGTAGATGGAACAGTAAAATATCTTATTGTATGCTTTATAGGAATTCCATTCATAACTGCTTATAATATAATAAGTGCCATATTCAGAGGACTTGGTGATTCAAAGCGTCCAATGTATTTTATTGCAGTGGCATGTGTGGCTAATATTGTAATTGATTATCTGCTTATCGGTGTTTTCAATATGGGACCGGTAGGAGCCGCATTGGGAACAACATTATCACAGACATTGAGTGTTATTATATCACTGATTGCTATTGTTAAGACTGATGTTGGAATTAAATTGAATAAATCGGACTTCAAAATTGATAAGGATACAATCACAGAGATAATAAAGATTGGTATTCCAGTAGCAGTTCAGGATGGATGTATCCAGGTGGCATTCATAATAATAACAGTTATCGCTAACAGCAGAGGTCTTGATGAAGCGGCTGCAGTCGGAATTGTAGAGAAGGTTATAAGTGCTTTGTTCATTGTGCCATCTTCAATGCTGGCAACAGTATCGGCACTGGCTGCACAGAATATCGGTGCCGGCAAGCATGACAGAGCATCTAAGACATTGTGGTATGCGATTCTTATTACCACAGTGTACGGATCCATTGTGACATTGATTGTAGAATTTAACTGTGATTTCATAGTGGAAATGTTTACAACAGATACAATGGTAATTATGTTTGGAGCGCAGTATCTTAGCAGTTATATTGTTGACAGCATATTTGCAGGAGTACATTTCAGCTTCAGCGGATATTTTGCAGCATGTGGCAAATCATATATTGGATTTATTCATAACATAGCCGCTATAGCATTGCTGAGAGTGCCGGGTTCATATCTTGCTTCAATAAAGTTTCCTGACACATTGTTTCCGATGGGAATGGCTGCACCAGCAGGGTCACTGTTGTCAGTTGTTATATGTGTGATTGCGTATTTGATTCTAAAGAAGCGGAGTGTGCAGACAATACAATTTTAATGACGTATGATAAGAATGGAGGCTGTTATGTTATTTAAAAATCCAATAATTCCAGGTTATAATCCAGACCCAAGCATATGCAGGGTTGGGGACGATTTCTATCTGGTTAATTCAACATTTGAGTTCTTTCCAGGAGTTCCGATATACCACAGCAAAAATCTTGTTAACTGGGAGCTGCATGGATACTGCCTGACAAGACGTTCACAGTTAGAGCTCGAAGGGTGCCGCAATTCAGGAGGTATATATGCGCCAACAATCCGTTATCATAAAGGAAGATTTTATATGATAACTACTAATGTAACTGATAAAGGCAATTTCATTGTGTATACAGATGATATTGATAAAGAATGGTCGGAGCCGGCATGGGTTGACCAGGGTGGAATAGACCCATCCTTGTTCTGGGATGATGACGATAGATGTTACTACTGTTCAACAGGCAATATTGACGGAGTCAGGGGAATTGTCGCATTTGAGATAAATCCAGACACAGGTGATATTCTGTCAGAAAAGCATCTTATAAGTGAGGGCTGTGGCGGTCAGTGTGCAGAAGGACCTCATATATACAAGAAGGATGGCTGGTATTATCTTATGATAGCCGAGGGTGGAACAGAATATGCCCACAGAGAAACAATACAGCGCTCTAAATCAATATGGGGGCCATATGATGCGTGCCCGCATAATCCGATTATATCTCATAAAGAATACAAGAAGTCAGAGATTCAGGCGACAGGACATGCAGACCTTGTGGAAGATGCAGATGGCAACTGGTGGCTTGTATTCCTTGGAATCAGAAGATTCAGCCATGCGCTGCTTCATAACCTTGGAAGGGAGACATATCTTGCTCCAGTAAAATGGGAAGATGGATGGCCAGTTGTCGGATATAATGGCAATGGAACAATTGAGCTTGTCATGGATGCGCCTCTTCCGGGACTGGACAGTGAAGAGAGCAGGAAGAATATTAAGATAGATGATGCATCAGGAAAGCCAATGCTGTATGCAGACCATAGTGTCAATATAGATTTCACTGAGGATAAGCTTGATAAGAGACTGCAATTTACAAGAAATCCCGATATGAGCCACTATCAGTATAATCCGGGAAATGGCGTGCTCACGCTTGTGGGAACAGATATATCGCTTAATACAGCTGGCAAATCGCCAACAATATTATCATTCAAGCAGCCAGAGTTTACGACAACACTTAAAGCAGTGATTGATATTGCAGAGAGTCATGCGGGAAGATGTGGCGTTGCGGCGTACTATAATAATGATTACCATTATGAGATATATGTTGGCAATGATGAGAATGGCAGGTATATAGGTTTCTATAAGCACATTCATGACATGGGCGTTGAGCTTGCGCATATACCTGTTGAAAATGAAGAAGAGAATATGAAGCTGCTTGTAAAGATTGATACAGACAGGGAAAAATATACATTTTCATATGCGATAGCTGACACAGCTAATATGGATGCAAGGGTAGAGTACAGGCAGATTGGTTCTGGTCTTAATGCCGGGCTCAGCACAGAGGGGACGAGAACAATGACATTTACAGGAACATTATTCTCGCTATTTGCAGAGAATGGAAAAGGAACATTTGTGACAGGCGTTCAGTTATCGATTAACCCAGATGAGAATTACACGCTCTAGTCCTCTTCAGAAGTTGTATATCAGGCGGTAATCCGCATCAAGATTGATAAAAATGACAAGTCATCAGGAGATTTGAAGCAGGCAGGGGGATTTTATTAATATTTTAGCGTAAAATGACTGCGATGTGTTTCAATAACGCCTTTTTTTACGAGCTTGCTGATTTCGGTTGACATGGCGCTTCGCTCAACGCCGAGATAATCGGCTAGTTCCTGACGGTTAAAATTTATTGTGAAATCTTTGGAATTATGCTGCTTTGCCTGTTGTGACAGATAGGCGAGCAGCTTTTCTTTTGTTGTTTTGTGGGAGACATATCTTAACTTCTGATTAAGTGATATATTCTTGTGGGCTACGATTCCTAAAAGATTTCTGATTAATATGTGGTGGTAAGAGCAGCCATTATTGTCAGATGAGTTGGTGCCAGAGCAGCTATTATTAAAACAGCTATCACATGAATTAAGGAGTGTCTGGCTGTCAAGAAACAGGATTATGCAGTTGTCTACAGCCATGATGTCAACAGGAAGATGGCGTATTCCAGCACAGGCGAATGCTTCGCCGAACATTGAGCCAGATGGGATTGAGGCTGTTATGCTGCGGTTTCCATCGTAATCGTCCTGTAATATGTGAATTTCGCCCGACAATATGATCCCTATAAAATCTGCCGTATCGCCGGTATGTCTGATATATTCATCTTTTTTATAAGATTTTGTATAAGCATTTAATCGTCTAAGCATACTTGTAATGCTGCCTGCCGGAATATCCTTAAAAAGCGGGGTTACATGAAGGATTTGTATATATTTATCAAAATTTTCAGACATAAAGTGACTCCTTTGTTGGAAATACAACATAAATTATGCCTTGATTCTATTATAATAACCACATAAAATCAAGATAAGGAGATAATCTATAATGATAAGAAAGATAATACATATTGATGAAGATAAATGTAACGGATGTGGAATCTGTGAAACAGCCTGTCACGAGGGGGCTATTGAGATAGTTGACGGCAAGGCAAAGCTTGCAAGAGAGCATTTCTGTGATGGATTTGGCGACTGCCTTCCAGCCTGTCCTATGGGCGCAATCACATTTGAGGAAAGAGAAGCACCAGCGTATGATGAGGCAGCAGTTATGAGAGCTAAGCAGAGCAGCGGCGTTGCAGATGGCAGAAATGTAAAGTTATCTAACTGGCCAGTACAGATTAAGCTTGCGCCAATCCAGGCACCATATTTTGACGGAGCAGACCTTCTGATAGCTGCGGATTGTACAGCTTATGCGTATGCAAAGTTTCACAGTGAGTTCATAGATGGAAGAGTTACACTCATTGGGTGCCCTAAGCTTGATGGTGTGGATTACAGCGAAAAACTGACGGAGATTATAAGAAATAACAATATCAAATCTGTAACAATCGTGCGTATGGAAGTGCCATGCTGTGGCGGTCTTGAGTGGGCTGCAAAGAATGCAATGTCAAATTCAGGCAAGCATATCCCGTCACAGGTTATAACAATTTCGATTGATGGAGAGATATTGAATTAAATCATAAAAATATTAGCAGGATGTGGTGAATGATGGAGAAGATTATAAGTGCATTGACAGGACTGGTCGGAGCTGTCTCTAACAATGGTAAGACGGATGAAACGGATAACGTTATTAAAAATGCGTTGATGAGTATTAAGGATGGCAAAGACGAGGACAGTGTCGTTGATATGATTCATAAAGAAAAATTCACAATCGCCCCTGATTGCGCCACATGCCTTAATCCATGCGGCAATACATCAGATTACGATATAGAAAAATTAAAAAATGCGCCAGATGACGTGCGTAATGCCAAATTAAATCTCATAAATGCATTGTGCCAAATGGCGGTGTCATTAAAGAATGATGAGCTTCCGGATGATGCCTACAGGGGAATTGCGTACCTCGGATATGACCTTGCTGTTGAATCTTATGACAAAATCACAGATAAAATTAAAAGTATCTGTTAAAATTGGAAACATCTTTAGATGATGAAAGGCAGGAATAATTTTCAGCAGTTTCCACATACTAACTCCAAAGCTAATATATAGCAAAAAAGAGTGATATAGCACTCTTGTCAAAATATTGAATTGGAGGAAAATTATGAAAGCCACAGGAATTGTCCGAAGAATAGATGAGTTGGGAAGAATTGTCATACCTAAAGAGATAAGAAGAACTATGCGAATCAGGGAGATGGATTCGATTGAGATATATACAGCGGGAGATGGCGAGATTATTCTGAAAAAATATACACCGATGGGTGAGATGATTACATTTGCAAAAGATTATGCAGAATCACTTGCCAAGATAACAGGCAATATAATCTGCATCACAGATAAAGAAAATGTTGTTGCGGCTTCTGGCAATGGCAAGAAAGATCTCGAAAATTCATCAGTGTCTAAGGGATTATCGGCAGCCATGATAGAGCGCAGGAATATATTTGCATCAAGGTCAGATAAGGAATATGTACCTATAATAGAGAAAGATGGCGGTTCATACTCACAGGAGATAATAAGCCCAATAATAGCAGATGGAGATATCCTGGGAACTGTCATAATGCTGGGGAAAGATGTCAGCCGTAAGTTTACAAGTTCCGATGAGAGAATTGTCGCGATTGCGGCAGATTTTATGGGAAGACATCTTGCATCATAAGAGCGCATGACATATCATAAAAATGCAAATGCAGAAAATATAATATATAAAATAAATAAAACTCCACAGTTACGAAGGTCGGTTTCACAGCTAACAGCAGATTATTGCTGGCTGCAAAACTGGAAATTTGTAGTTGTGGATTTTTTATGGTATAATTTTTCATATTTGGTGGGTCAAGAGGTCAAAAAACCTCTTGC
>URGC01000009.1 GCA_900547255.1 uncultured Eubacterium sp.
GACATCTTTAAGAAGAGTATCGAGAACCGTAAGCAGGGTGAGACATACACATTTTATGATGGACCACCAACAGCTAATGGTAAGCCACATATTGGACATGTTCTTACAAGAGTTATCAAGGATATGATTCCAAGATATAGAACAATGAAGGGCTATATGGTTCCAAGAAAGGCTGGATGGGATACACACGGACTTCCTGTTGAGCTTGAGGTTGAGAAGAAGCTCGGTCTTGATGGCAAGGAGCAGATTGAAGAGTATGGTGTTGAGCCATTTATCAAGCATTGTAAAGAGAGCGTATGGAAATACAAAGGTATGTGGGAGGATTTCTCATCTACAGTTGGTTTCTGGGCTGATATGGACAATCCATATGTAACATATGACGATAACTTTATTGAATCAGAGTGGTGGGCTCTTAAAGAAATCTGGAACAAGAAGCTTCTTTATAAGGGATTTAAGATAGTTCCTTACTGCCCTCGTTGTGGTACACCTCTTTCTTCACATGAGGTTGCACAGGGATACAAGCAGGTTAAAGAGCGTTCAGCAGTTGTTCGTTTCAAATGTGTTGACGAGGATGCATATTTCCTCGCATGGACAACTACTCCATGGACACTTCCATCTAATACTGCACTCTGCGTTAATCCAGATGAGACATACGTTAAGGTTAAGGCTGCTGATGGATACACATATTATATGGCTGAGGCACTTCTTTCTTCAGTACTTGGCGGACTTTCAGCTAAGACTGGTGTTGATGCTGAGACTGGCAAGGATGTAGCAGAAGGTCAGGAAGGCAAGGATTATGTTGTTTTAGAGACATATAAGGGCGTTGACTTGAAAGGCAAGGAATACGAGCCACTTTTTGCATGTGCAGGAGAAGCTGCCAAGAAGCAGAACAAGAAAGCACATTTCGTAACATGTGACAATTATGTAACAATGGGTGATGGTACAGGTATCGTTCATATTGCACCAGCATTTGGTGAAGATGATGCCAGAGTCGGACGTGAGAATGACCTTCCATTCATTCAGTTTGTAGATGGCAAGGGTGACCTTACAGAGGAGACACCATATGCAGGTAAGTTTGTTAAGGATGCAGATCCAGAGGTATTAAAAGACCTTGATAAAGAAGGCAAATTATTCTCAGCACCTAAGTTTGAGCATGATTACCCATTCTGCTGGAGATGTGATACACCACTTATCTACTATGCAAGAGAATCTTGGTTCATCAAGATGAGTGACCCAGAAGTTAAGGCTAACTTAATTGCTAATAATAAGACAATTAACTGGATTCCAGAGACAATCGGTACAGGACGTTTCGGAGCATGGCTTGAAAATGTTCAGGACTGGGGAATTTCACGAAACAGATACTGGGGTACACCTCTTAATATCTGGGTATGTGAGGATTGTGGCGAGATGCTTTCAATCGGCAGCAAGGAAGAATTAAAGGCTAACTCTGATAACTGTCCAGATGATATCGAGCTTCACAGACCATATATTGATGCTGTTACATGTAAGTGTCCTAAGTGCCAGGGCAAGATGAAGAGAGTTCCAGAAGTTATCGACTGCTGGTTTGACTCAGGTTCTATGCCATTTGCACAGCATCACTATCCATTTGAGAATAAGGAGTTATTCGAGCAGCAGTTCCCAGCTAAGTTCATATCTGAGGCTGTTGACCAGACAAGAGGATGGTTCTATTCACTTCTTGCTATATCAACACTTCTTTTCAATAAGGCTCCATATGAGAACGTTATTGTATTAGGCCACGTTCAGGATGCTGATGGACAGAAGATGAGTAAGTCAAAGGGTAACGCTGTAGACCCATTTGATGCATTAAAGACACATGGTGCGGATGCGATAAGATGGTATTTTTACGAGAATTCAGCTCCTTGGCTTCCTAACAGATTCCATGACAAGGCTGTTACAGAAGGCCAGAGAAAGTTCATGGGAACAATATGGAACACATATGCGTTCTTCGTATTGTATGCTAATATTGATAATTTTGACCCAACTAAATATACACTTGACTATGATAAGCTTCCAGTAATGGATAAATGGATATTATCTAAGTTAAATACACTTGTTAAGACAGTTGACAACAACCTTGCAAACTATAAGATTACAGAGACAGCAAGAGTTCTTGAGGACTTTGTTGATGAGCTTTCTAACTGGTATGTAAGAAGATGCCGTGAGAGATTCTGGGCTAAGGGTATGGAGCAGGATAAGATTAATGCTTACATGACTCTCTATACAACATTAGTTACACTCTGCAAGACAGCAGCTCCTATGATTCCATTCATGACAGAGAGTATCTATCAGAATCTTGTAAGAAGCGTAGATAAGACAGCTCCAGAGAGTATCCATCTCTGTGACTTCCCAGTTGCTAACGAGGCCTGGATTGACAAGGAGTTAGAGGATAACATGGAGGACGTTCTTGATGCAGTTGTTATCGGACGTGCCTGCAGAAATGCTACTAACATCAAGAACAGACAGCCAATCGGCAAGATGTTCATCAAGGCAGACTGGAAGTTAAATGACTTCTTTACTAATATTATTGCAGATGAGCTTAATGTTAAGGCTGTTGAGTACAAGGATGATGTAAGAGATTTCACATCATACAGCTTCAAGCCACAGCTTAAGACATTAGGACCTAAGTATGGCAAGATTCTTAATGACATCAGAACAGCACTTGCTGGCCTTGATGGCAACAAGGCTATGGATGAGCTTAATAACTCAGGAGTGCTTAAGCTTAACGTAGCTGGACAGGATATCGAGCTTACTAAGGAAGACCTTCTTATCGAGATGACTCAGATGGAGGGATTCGTTGCTAACTCTGATAAGGGTATCACAGTTGTTATGGATACTAACCTTACAGATGAGCTTATCGAGGAAGGATTTGTCCGCGAGATAGTAAGCAAGTTACAGACAATGCGTAAGGATGCAGGATTCGAGGTTATGGACAGAATCACTGTAACTGTTGAGGGTAATGACAAGATTGCAGCTCTTATGGAGAATAATGCTACTCAGATTGGAAATGTTTGTCTGGCTGACAGTATTGTGGCTGGCAAGGCAGACGGCTTTGTTAAAGAGTGGGATATCAATGGCGAAAAGGTTACTCTTGGTGTAAAGAAAAACTAAATATAACTTAAGCTGTACCGCAGCAAGCCTGTGTCAGCTAACGCTGTGCCTACAGATAAAATTGCTGGTCTAACTTGTTTAGCAGTTCTAAGGGCAGCACGATAAATCTTATTAAAGCCATCAGCTAAAAACGCACTTCGCTTGAACGTTTAGCTGATGGCTTAGATTTTATCTAACACTGCCCTAAGAACTGCACAACAAATCGTCAGGCAATTTTATCTGTAGGCACAGCGTTAGCTGACACAGGCTTGCTGTGGTACAGCTTAGTTATATTGAAAGTTTTATTGTTAAGCATTTAACATAAGATTGCAATTACGTGGGAAAATGTGTATAATTCTCTTATCTGAGGATTATGCACATTTTTTATTATCTAAGATACTAACAAAGTTTCAGGAGGGGAATTATGACACTTACTAAAACAGGGTTTGATAAGGCTGAGTTCAAGAAGAACGTTATAAGTAACTGTAAGACTCTTTATAGAAAGAATTTTGAAGAAGCAGACAAGCAGCAGCAGTTTCAGGCTGTAGCATATGCAGTTAAGGATATTATTATTGATAAGTGGATTGCTACTCAGAAGGAGTACGCTAAACAGGATGCCAAGACAGTTTATTACATGTCTATGGAATTCCTTATGGGTAGAGCACTTGGTAATAACATGATTAACCTCACAGTATATGATGAGATTAAGGAAGTTCTTGATGAACTTGGTGTAGATATCAATGTTATAGAGGATCAGGAGCCAGATGCAGCTCTCGGTAATGGTGGACTTGGACGTCTTGCTGCATGTTTCCTTGATTCACTCGCAACATTAGAGTACCCTGCATATGGCTGTGGAATCCGTTACAAATACGGTATGTTCAAGCAGGAGATTAGAGATGGATATCAGGTTGAGGTTCCAGATAACTGGCTTAAGGATGGTAATCCATTTGAGATTAAGAGATCAGAATATGCAACAGTTGTAAAGTTCGGTGGTTATGTCCGTTCATACAGAGATGAGAAGACTGGAAGAGATATGTTCGTTCAGGAAGACTACAGAGCAGTTACAGCTATTCCATATGATGTTCCAGTTGTAGGTTATGGTGTTAACACAGTTAACAGTTTAAGAATCTGGGATGCAGAGCCAGTTGATACATTTAATTTAAGTCTTTTCGACAAGGGCGATTATCAGAAGGCGGTTGAGGAAGAGAATCTTGCAAAGAATATCGTAGAGGTACTTTATCCTAATGATAACCATTATGCAGGTAAAGAGCTTCGTCTTAAGCAGCAGTATTTCTTCGTATCTGCTTCAGTACAGAGAGCTGTTGCACAGTATAAGGAGAGACATGATGATGTAAGAAAGTTATATGAGAAGGTAACTTTCCAGTTAAATGATACACATCCTACAGTTGCAGTTGCAGAGCTTATGAGAATCCTTATGGATGAGGAAGGCTTAGAGTGGGATGAGGCATGGGATGTAACAACTAAGACAGTTGCTTACACTAACCATACTATCATGGCAGAGGCACTTGAGAAGTGGCCAATCGAGTTATTCTCAAGACTCCTTCCTAGAATTTATCAGATTGTAGAAGAGATTAACAGAAGATTTGTAGAAGAAATCAAGGCTAAATATCCTGATAATCAGGAGAAAATCAGAAAGATGGCAATCATATACGATGGACAGGTCAAGATGGCTCATCTTGCTATCGCTGCCGGATATTCTGTCAATGGTGTTGCCAAGCTTCATACAGAAATTCTTGAAAAGCAGGAGCTTAAGGACTTCTATGAGATGATGCCAGAGAAGTTTAACAACAAAACTAATGGTATTACACAGAGAAGATTCCTTCTTCATGCTAATCCACTTCTTGCAGGCTGGATTACAGATAAGATTGGTGATGGCTGGATTACAGACCTTTCACAGTTAAAGAAGCTTGAAGTTTATGTAGATGATGCAAAGTGCCAGTCTGAATTTATGCAGATTAAGTATAAGAACAAGGTACGTCTTGCTAAGTACATCAAGGAGAACAATGGAATTGATGTAGACCCTAACTCTATATTCGATGTTCAGGTTAAGAGACTTCATGAGTACAAGAGACAGCTTCTTAACATTTTACATGTTATGTATCTGTATGACCAGTTAAAGAAGCATCCTGATATGGATATGACACCTAGAACATTTATCTTTGGTGCCAAGGCAGCCGCTGGTTACAGAATTGCAAAGCTTACAATCAAGCTTATTAACAGTGTTGCTGATGTTATCAACAATGATGAGTCAATCCATGGCAAGATTAAAGTTGTATTCATAGAGAACTACAGAGTATCTAACGGGGAGATCATATTTGCAGCAGCAGATGTATCTGAGCAGATTTCAACAGCTTCTAAAGAAGCTTCTGGTACAGGTAACATGAAGTTCATGCTTAATGGTGCTATGACACTTGGTACTATGGATGGAGCTAATGTTGAGATTGTAGCTGAGGTTGGACAGGAGAACGCAGTTATATTCGGTCTTAGTTCAGATGAAGTTATCCGTTATGAGAATGAGGGTGGTTATGACCCAATGGATATATTCAACAATGACCAGGATGTAAGAGAGGTTCTTATGGAGCTTATCAATGGTAAGTATTCTCCACAGGATCCAGAACTCTTCAGAGATATATACAACTCACTTCTTAACAATGAAGGTGGAAGAAGACCAGATACTTACTTTATCCTCAAGGATTTCCGCTCATATGTTGAGGCTCAGAAGAGAATTGAAGAGAAGTACAAGGATGAGAAGGGCTGGGCTAAATCAGTCATGATTAACGTATCTAACGCTGGTAAGTTCTCATCAGATAGAACAATTGAAGAGTATGTTTCAGATATCTGGAAGCTTGAGAAGGTTCACGTACCTGATAATAAGTAAGATGAATATTGCTGCTTTAAGACAGTTATAGGGCTTTTGGTATTTTGATTTTGGCGTTTTCAAGGAAAAATCCTTTGAAAACGCCAAAATTATGTGAAAATTGAAGTTGAAAATATGCGGGATGGAGCCATTAATTGAAAAGGTGTCAAAAAATCCGAATTATAGTGATATGTTGGATTTTTTGACGCCTTTTCTTTTTTTCAGCCAAAATCAAATTCTTTCAGCAAATATTGGGACGATTTTGGATTTTATTGAGGTAAATGTTGTGATTAATCCAAATTGAATTATTGCCATTGCATATATGTGGTGTGAATCAGAATTTTCTGCCATTGCATATATGTGGCATGAATGAAAATTTCCTACCCTGGCTGGGAGTTATATGAGAGAAATTTCATAAGCTTGGAGGATTCTGCATATAGTTATATGTAACAAAGTAATACTGCACTTAGTTAGATGGCTTATTGTAGAGATGTATAATGCAGTATCAATTGTGCAATCACTGAAAGGATTTCTTGTTCTAAATGTCAAAAATACGCAAAATATGGAAAATTATTGTGGTGGTTACAGCATACCTGTACATACCACTTATGATAACACTGTTATTTAATGGAAATGCTGCAAAATATGCGGATGTGCCGGTTGAAGTGACAGATGGCAGTATCAAAGGGCGTAAAGTGAATATTGTATACAATAATGCTGTACAGGCTGTCAGCCTGAATGATTTTGTGGCAATGTCAGTAGCGAAGGAGTACAACAAGGGCGGGAGTTATGGCAGCAGTTCAGAGAGTGCATCAAATAGCAATGGTGGTTCAGGCAGCGGTGGTGGTTCAGGCAGCGGTTCAGGCAGCGGTTCAGGGATTGCTGACCAGGAGCAGATGGTTAAGGCACTTGCTGTGGTTATAAGGAGCGATGTTGTGTGCCAGATGAATAAAAGGAATGAGATTGACAGCGACCAGCTTGAAAATGGATTTCTTACAAGGTCACAGATAAAAAGCAAGTGGGGAAATGACTGGCAGAATGTGTTTGCGCAGATAAGACAATGGGTTGATGAGACAGACAATCAGATTATTGAATATAAAGAAAATCATATAAGAGCCATGTATACAAGAGTCAGTCCGGGTAAAACTATGTCTGGAAGCAGGCTGCTGGGCGAGGAGTACGAGTATCTTGCAGAGATTGATTGCGCAAAAGATACAGAATCGCCAGATTACATGGTAACAACAGAATTTGATAATTCAAAAATAATATCTATTGTGCGTGACTGGAAAAAGAAGACAGGAATGGACTGCGGAATTGACGAGAGCAATCCGTCCGGGGATATCCAGATAACCGCAAAAACAGATGATGGGTACATAACTGGAATGCAGGTGGGGGATTTGTGCATGTCGGGCGAACAATTTGCATCAATGATGGGGCTGAAATCTGCATATCTCACACTGGAATATAAGAAAGACAGTATCCGCATTACAAGCAAAGGTGTCGGAATGGGCTTTGGAATGAGCCTTTATTCCGCTAATATTATGGCTCTTGATGGCAGCGATTATCAGGAAATTATAAAACATTTTTATCCAGAGTGTATAATTACCAGTCTTTAGGACAACATATCAGTATCAAGCTAGGAATGGAGGTTGAAGCTGATATGAGAGACCGCAAGATGGTTATCAATAAGGAAAAGGTTATTCTTGGCACGATTATGACGGTGGCGTTATTTTCTGTCGGGATTGGCCTGGCATCGGTATTATCCGATAGTAAGAACTATGAGAATAATAAGAATAATGTTGTTGATTTAAATGAGAGCAATGCATCAGATGAAGTGGCAGACAGTGAACTGGACAAGTATATACTTTCAAGTGACAGTCTCACAGGCGTTGATGATGGAAAAGCTGTTAACAATGACAATGTAGGAATGGCTGGAAGAACAGAGGAAGAGACAACCACTGTGGAGCAGGAAGGTATGCACAATGATGATGAAAAAGAGGTGGCTGCCGGAGTTGCCATTGACCCTATGTCTGCGTATTCATTTAACAAATCAAGCGTGTTAATGTGGCCAATCGCTGGGAATATTGTTATGAATTACAGCATGGACAGCACAATCCTTCATAAGACATTAGGCACATATAAGACTAATCCTGCGATATCTATAAGTGCGACAATAGGAACTAATGTAGGTGCTGCAGCAAGCGGAATTGTACAGTCAATATACGAGAGTGAGGAGACAGGAACGACTATGATTATAGCTGTTGGTGATGGGTATACAACAACATATGGACTTCTTGATAACCTTACAGTCAAGGAAGGTGATGCAGTTATTGCGGGTCAGGTGTTAGGAACTGTTGGAGCACCAACTGCATATTATGTAGAAGAGGGACCAAATGTGTATTTTGCTGTTAATAAGGACGGAGAGCCAGTTGATCCTACAGAGTATCTTGTTACAGAATAATATAAATGCATAAGAAAACAGCGCCTTATTATAAATTCCACTTTTTATCATTCTTTTGACATTTGTATCGAATGTGTAATGTACAAGAAAGACTAAGGCGTTTATTATAGATGTGGGGGATAATTCTCCCACAGATACATATGGAAAGGAAGATTAATTATGTGGTTTGATGAGGCGGTTATATATCAGATATATCCACTTGGAATGTGCGGTGCGCCAACTGGCAATTCAGATTTTACAGAGGATGGATTAAAATGGCAGGATGAACAGAGGGACAAGCATAGAATTTTACGTGTCCTTGACTGGGTAGAGCATATATCAAAGCTTGGTGCAGATTGCGTTATATTCAATCCGGTATTTGACAGTGATGCACATGGATATGATACAAGAGATTACAAGGTGATTGATGCGAGACTTGGTACTAATGAGGATTTTAAAAATGTGTGTGATGCCCTGCATGCGCGTGGAATCAAGGTAATGCTTGATGGTGTATTTAACCATGTTGGACGTGGATTTAAAGGATTCCGTGATGTATGTGAGAAGAAATGGGACAGCCCATACAAAGACTGGTTTCACATATCATTTGATGGCAATACGAATTATAATGATGGATTCTGGTATGAATCGTGGGAAGGCTGTAATGAGCTGGTTAAGCTGAATCTGTCAAATCCGGCTGTGAAGGATTACCTTTTTGATGCAATAAGAAGCTGGGTAGATGAATTTGATATTGATGGATTAAGACTGGATGTTGCTTATCTTCTGGATAGGAATTTCCTGCGTGAGCTTAGAGGATTTGTCAAAGGCCTTAAACCAGATTTTGCGCTTATGGGTGAGACTCTTCACGGAGATTACAATACATGGATGAATGATGATGCATGTGACAGCGTTACTAATTATGAGTGCTATAAGGGATTGTATTCAAGCTTTAATTCTGCAAATATGCATGAGATATCATATAGTCTTAACAGACAGTTTGGCAGTGAAAACTGGTGCCTGTATACAGGAAAGCATCTTATGAGCTTTCTGGACAACCATGATGTCAGCAGAATTGCGACAATACTTACGGATAAGAATCAGTTAAAGCCTATATATGGTCTGCTGTTTGGAATGCCGGGAGTTCCATGCGTGTATTATGGAAGTGAATGGGGAGTTGAGGGTAACAAATCTGATGGGGATGCATCACTCCGCCCTAATATAGAAAAGCCTGAGTGGAATGAGCTTACTGACTGGATAGCTAAGCTTGCAGAAGCCCGCAAGTCCAGCAAGGCGCTTCAATATGGAAGTTACAATAACCTATGTGTACAGCCTAAACAGCTTATATTTGAGAGAAGCGTGGATGGGGAGCGTGTCATAGTTGCAATCAATGCGGACGGCAATACTTATCATGCTGATTTTAATGCAAATGCGGGAAGAGCGGTGGATATTATCACGCAGAAGGAGCATGATTTTGGCGGCGGAAGTGACCTGCCACCTTATTCATGCAGCTTTTGGAGAGCGTAAGGTGTTAGAAAACCAAGGCGTGAAATGAGGTCAGGAGATAGGAAGGAGTGCCACGTAGTTAAACATCATTACGAAGTGGCAGAAGCTTCCAGCCATCACGAAAAGATGGAATATCTCATGGGAGCCGAAGTTCTTGTGGCGGGCGTTGAATATAGGCAGCTTGAGGGCGTATATTACGCCGCCGATTGTATATATAATTCCGCCGGCTAAAAGCCATGCAAATGCGGCTGCTGGAAGTGCATTAATAATCTGGGTAAAGGACAGAACACATGCCCAGCCCATGATGATGTATAATGCAGATGATACCCATTTAGGGCATGTAACCCAGCAAAGCTTGAAGATAATGCCGATTATGGCAATGCCCCACACAAGAGCTAACAGGCTGTAGCCGACAGGTCCGTGAAGGACAATGAGACACACAGGTGTGTATGAGCCGGCAATCATAACAGATATCATGCAGTGGTCAAGCTTTTTAAGAATCTTGTTGATTCTTGGTGAGATATCAAATGTGTGATAAGTTGTGCTTGCTCCATACAGAAGAATCATGCTCACGATAAATATACTAAGAGATATAACGTGAATCGTATCTGGAGCAGACAGTGACTTGATAATCAGTGGCAGACCGGCGAACATTGCCATAAGCATACCTATGAAATGTGTTATTGCACTGCCAGGGTCTTTTATCTTAAATGTATTAGAATTATCATTTGTTGTATTAGATAATGAACTCATATATACAACCTCCTTACTATTATATACATATATGGTTGTGTCGACATGTAGTAATTAAAACTACTTGTTGATATAATGATATTACAACATGTAAATAATATGTGCAAGAGAATTTTTGAAAAATTTTTATAAAATACATATTAGAATTACAGAGATATGGAAGAGAAATATTAACATTAGAGGATATACAAAAGGAACTGGAATTATTAACTCAATAATTCCAGTTCGTCTATATATTTAGTCAGCTTATTTCTCAAGCCTTGCAACCAGGTCTTTAAGATAGGTTCTTCCGATAGGAATGAATGTCTTTCCAATGTTGACGCAGTACGAAGATTTGCTGTAGGATGTCACATAATCTTTGTTGATTATATTACATTTGTGGCAGCGTATGAATTGTGAAGGAAGGATGTTGAGAATATCCTTCATGGTGTATGCATTTGTAGTGTAAGTCGAGTCGTTAAAACAGTAAAAAGTCAGTTCGTGACCATCACTTGTGATATATACAATATCCCCAAAGCTTAATTTAATTGTTATAGATGATTTTAATCTTATGGATATGCTGTTGCTGGTGTCATCCTCAGATGCGAGTAAATCATCAATGGCTTTCAGTAGCCTTGCATCATTATATGGTTTTAAAAGATAGCTGTAGCAGTGAAAATCATTAAGACATCTCTCAATCTCATCTGGAAGTGATGTTGTGAACAGGATTGGAGCAGTCCTGTAGATGTCAGAGCTTCGCAGATATTGTGCAAATACAATTCCTTCACGTACATCACGGTTTTCCGATAGCATAATATCCAGAATGAAAAATGAATATTTGTGATTATCTAATAACTGCATTGCAGTATCAATATTCTGAGCCGTGTCAATCAGAAGCTCAGGATTTCTGCGCTTGATTACATTAGCAACATTAGTGGCTGTAATTTTATCGTCTTCAAGTATAAGTAATCTCATTAATGCCTCCGTTTATGTTGTGTTTAATTGCATGAGATATTTAAAGCTGGAGCTGTATGCACAGATAAGTTGTGTTATCAATAGTTTCATTGCTTACACATATATCGCCACCATGCCGTAAAGTCATCTCCTTTAGCTTGTACATGCCGATACCATGTCCATCATGCTGCTGTTTAGTCGTATATCCCTTGGTAAACATTTTGTCAAGAAAGTCTTCTGACATAGTCGGACCGCCATTCTTAACTGTGAATGCAAATGTATTGTTGCGGCTTTCAATTGATACATAGACAGGAACATCATGTCTGCCGTGTTCAATAGCGTTGTCAATAAGTATACCACACATATCAATAAGTTCATATTCCGGTACACAGCATGTAATGTTGAAATTGCGTATATCAAATATCATGTCAACTTTATTATTGCGTGCCTGCTTGTATTTGGAGATGAGAAGTCCGCCAAGCAGATGAGTGTTGAGCTTTAGAAGCTGGTATACTTCTTCGTTGACAGTGTATTCTTTGCTGTATTTGTCGACAGCAGCCCTCAGCTCATCAATATTGTCATAAGATGCCACCATTGAATACAGAGACTGCAGTTCATTGTTGTAATCGTGCTGGCGTATGCGTATCTCGTCAATAAGTCCCTCAACTATAGGCATATATTGTTCATATGATGCAAGCCTTGCTCTTGCATTGAACACAATACGTTTTGATATGAAATATTCTACATTAATAAATGTAAGACATATAACGCAGAAGATAATCATAAGAGATGCATTGTAGAAATTATTTACATGACATTTGAACAATATAGTAAGGAATAATGTTATGCAGAAACAATTGGCTGTGAGCATCTTGCTTCCAGGGCTTTTGCTGCATATGATGTCATAGACGGCGTGAAAGTCAGTAAATCTGTATATTATGTAAGTTATAAGACAGCATACACACAGAAGCAGGAATTGAATTATGGATGTGTAAGGATTGCTGCCGATAAAATGCATTGCAATGGAGAGCAGACATTCATATGCAAATACGGCCATAAAAGATATAAGATATATGAAAAAGTAGTCAAATGCTTTGATTCCAACAAATAATCCAGCGAGAATCATAGTTGATATGATATTAATAAAAGTTGATGCTTGTGGACTTGAGATAGTTATCTCTACAATGAAAATAAGTGGTATGAGTGCAAACACATAGAAATATTTCTTGAATCTGTCATAGAAAGAGCTACCGGTAAGGGCACATGACAGTATACATATTATAACAAACTCCAGTTCAGGGTTTAGGAAATCGAATATAATTGTATTAAATAACATATATATTCCTCCGGATAAATATTTACTTGTAAAGTCATGTGCTAAATATAAGTATATTATATACCAAAATTTTAGTAGAAATTTGTCGATATGTCAAAGATAAATTCATGCATAAATGCAATATTCCAATTTTATGTGCAGTTCATGCTCGATTTTGTGCAGTTCATGCAAAACCTATTGAAATTTGTTTTCCATTTTGCTATTAATATGACATGCTGTTAAATCATTTACTAATTAATAAGTATATTAAGTCGCTGGATGGGGATTATTCTGATGACGAGCTGGATGCTATAGCATACGCGGCAGAAGGAATTCTCGGCGAGTGTGAGAAGCTTTTGATTATGGCTGTCATATTTGCCCTGTTACATCAATTCATACCTTTTGTGTGCGTATTTGTAGTGTTTGCAGTTCTACGAACCAATTGTGGCGGTGTTCATATGAAGACGTTCTGGGGATGTCTTGCATATTCCGTTACATTGTTTGCAGGAATAATATATCTATCACCATATATAAGCAGCAAAGTGTTCTTATCAGGGTATATGATATTAGCAACCACAATAAGCATCAAGGCTCCGATTATCAGCGACAATCATCTTACGCCAGACAGGAGAACTTATATCAAGCGTAAGATTGTAGGTGTTGTTGTGACACTGACATTGTTAGTGTTGGATTTATGTATTGACAGACAATTTATGATGTGCATAAGAGGCGCAGTTACAGCGTATGCCGCAGAGCTGTTATACATAGTTATTATAAGGAGGAGTTAATTATGATGAATAATAAGAAAAAGAGTTCAGCCGCATTATTAAAGGCTGCTGAGAGAATGGCCAGCAATAGCAGTATTGTATTATGGGGGGAGACAAAACTTCCAGAGAACGTTAAGCGTATGATGGAAGCTAAGAAATCTGCTGGTAATAAATAATCTATTAATCATAAAACCTGCATCGTCCGAAAGGATTATGCAGGTTTTATGGATTTTTAGGGTATGTCGAAAGATGTCGTAATATGGTAAGTGGTTTAACAGCATTTTCAATTAGAAATGTTTAGGGGGAGTTGTATGAATTATCAGAGAGCAGTTATGTGGGAACGCATGGAAGTCTGTAATTCAGTTATGAAGTATGACGATTTCATGAAGATTGTAAGAGATGCAGTTGACGATTATTACAATCAACTGGAGCTTGAAGAGGCAAAGGAAGGCAAGAAGCACGATGCAAGATATGAACTGGATGGCTCTGGATATGAATATAACCCCGAATTTGAGATATTTCCAGGATACAAGATGGGACGAGGCTGCAGAGAGGACGATATAAGAACTACAGCACTTATACGTTATATTAAGGATGTTCTTGAAAAAGGAAGCAAGGATTCGCAGTGGACAATATTACAGGCAGTCCTTAAGGGGTATAAAGAGGTGGTTAATTCATTGTCATGGATTACAGGGTATAAGGTTATATCGTCATATGTTGACCTTTACCAGCTTGCATCTTATTCATGTGTCACAGAAGATCTGGAAAAAATGGTTGATTACATTATGATTAATGAGATATTCAACAATTCTTATCTTGATTCTGTCAAAAATATTATAATGGGGGAAGTTGAAAGGCAGGAGCTTATGATGAAGATGGCGAGATAGATGTTGATTTTTAGTTTAGTTATGATATAATAACTCCGTTTTGTGCTTATGCACACAGGGGGTATTATGAAGTCTAACGAAATTGATATGACCAGCGGTTCGCTGTTCAAGAAAATATTTATATTTGCAATACCACTTATGCTGTCTAATCTTTTACAGGTTATGTTTAATCTGGCAGATGTGGCAGTTGTTGGTAATTTTGTAGGCGCGGTTGCGCTAGGAGCAGTTGGCTCAACAAGTATTCTTGTTATGATGACTACAGGCATGATGCTTGGAATGTCGGGCGGTGTCAATGCGGTTGTGGCACTGTATGTAGGAGCGAAGGATAACCGCAATGTCAGGAAAGCAGTACATACTTCTATTATAATATGTTTTGCTCTTGGAATACTGCTTCTTCTTGCAGGACTGTTTCTTACAAGACCTATGCTTACTCTTATAGGAACTAAGGACGAGCTTATTGACGGAGCAGCGATATATCTTACAGTATATCTGTTGGGTTCGCCGGCACTTGCATTGTACAACTATGGTAATGCGGTGCTTAGTGCTATAGGAGATACGAAGAGACCACTTATCTACCTTGCAATTGCTGGTGTTATCAATGTTGTGCTTAACCTTGTATTTGTAATAGGATTTAAGGTTGGTGTTGTGGGAGTTGCCTTAGCCAGCATAATATCGCAGTATATATCAGCATTTCTGGTTATTAAGTTCCTTGTCACATGCAAGGCGGATTATGGACTTAATATTAAAGAGATTGGAATTGATAAAAAGATTGCGGCAAGGGTTTTAGCAATCGGTGTTCCTGCGGCTGTGCAGTATACATTATTCGCGGTTGCCAATCTCTATATCCAGTCAGCGGTCAACTCATTCGACCATGTTGTTGTTGAGGGTAACTCAGCGGCAGCCAATGCGGATAATATTGTATATGATATGATGGCTGCATTCTACACAGCGTGTACGAGCTTCATAGCGCAGAATCTTGGCGCAAGGAAGAAAGACAGGATTAAGAAAGCATTTTTTGTAACACAGATGTACTCAGCACTTATAGGTGTTGTATTCGGGGCATTGCTTTTTATATTCAGAATACAGTTTCTCCATCTGTTCACGAATGACGACCAGGTTGTGTACTATGGTGGAATAAGGCTTGCGATTATGAGCTGCTCATATTTCATCTCGGCATTCATGGATAATCCGGCAGCAGGTGCGAGAGGACTTGGAAAGAGTGTTATTCCTACGATTATAGTTATCATGGGAAGTGTGGTATTCAGAATCATCTGGGTCTGCACAATCTTTGCAAGCATAAGGACACTTGAATCGCTGTATCTTGTATATGCGAGCGCATGGGCATTCACGGCGGTAGTGGGATATGTGTATTTCTGGTATGAATACAGGAAATGTATGTGACGGCGTAAGACATGAATTTAATATAATAATGAAGATTATCCACCAGTGTGGCGGCAAAAGCTGTCTGCACTGGTGGATTTCTTTATGCTGGCAGCCCCTTTAGTCCTATTACATATTTTGCAATCAAGGTACTAAAGTACCGGTGCTAATACCTGGTACTATAAAAAAATTGATAGATTTCAAATATATAGTATAATATAACTAAATATAAATATTTAGAATAGGTGGATTAGATGAGCGTATTAACGATATTATATATATCGCTGGAGTTCTGGGAAGCGTTCTTATGCGTGTTTGCTCTTATTGGTATAATAGTGGGAACATCACGATTTAAAGCAGATAAGAAAACAAAGATAGGTATGCAGATATGCTGTCTGGTACTGATGGTCAGTGACATGTGCTATATGGCACTGAATGGCAATTCAAACAGCATAGCGCATTATTATATTGTCAGAGTCAGCAAGTTTATGGTATTTTTCAGTAATTACACATATCTTGGGCTGTCGTCTGTATTCTTATGGCAGTCATTGGCTGAGATTGGTGAGAATATACCAAAACGTGTCTATGCGGTCAGATTAATAAGTGCCGCATGCATAGTGCTGATAATAATATCACAGTTTAACGGGATGATATATTATTTTGACAGCAGCAATACATATCATAGAAGTACATTTTATCCAGTAATACAGGGTGCTGTAATGGTATCAATTGTAATAATGTTTTCGATACTTATGCAGTACAGGAAACGACTGGATAATTTCATGATTTGTGCATTGATGTCGTATTTTGTTATGCCTGTTATAGCGACAATTCTGATTCTGCTGAATACAGGATTATATTTACAGAATTTTGCGGTTGTTATGTCTACACAGATTATGTTTGCGGTAGATTTTATCGATATGTCACACAGACTGGATAAATCACAGGCTGCTTATGTCAAGGCTAAATATGCTTCACAGCATGATTCCATGACAGGTGCGTATAATAAGGCGGCGGGACTTAATATGATTAAATCCTATATGGCTGACATGGGAGAAAATGATGCGGCTTCACTTTGTTTCATTGATATAGATGATTTTAAATCAATCAATGATACACTCGGTCACGTTGTCGGAGATTACTGGATTAAGCAGATTGCCGGACTTCTTATTAAGACATGCCGTGCAGATGATATAGTGTGCCGTTTTGGTGGCGATGAATATCTTGTACTTTTAAAGGGAACTGTTGACACAGAGGCACTTCAATCCAAGATATTCCAGTTTGACCAGCACCTCAAGCTCAAATCTATCGAGAGAGGGCATGACGTTCATTGCAGTATCGGTGTGTGTCAGATTGTTGGCGGAAGACATTCACTTAACAGAGCAATTGAACTGGCGGATGAAGCGTTGTACGAGGTTAAGCGCAGCGGCAAGAATTCGTGTGTTATATACCAGATTGACAGCAGTAATGTGAAGAATCCGGATAAACAGCAGATTAACCTTAAAGAATCATTTAATATGCAGGACAGGGTTTATCATAAGTTCATGAGCCTTTTTATGGCGGTAGCTTATGTTAACCTTGAAAATGGAACTTATAACATTATCAAGGAAGACAGGGAACTTAACAAGTTCATGCCAGATGATTCTAATTACATATCTCGTATACCGATATTTATTAAAAAATATGTTGTGGATGAGCATCAGAAAGCTGTTGCGAAGTTCGTGACATACAGCAGTATGCGTAATCAGGTAGAAGAGATAGAAACGATGGAATTTGACAATGTTAATGGTAACAAATGTCTTTTACACAGGATAGCAGATAAGGATAATAACAGTTGTGTGATTGTAGCACAGGAGATTACACTGTAATTATAAATGTTTTGGATATAAGAATTGGAGATAATGATGAGCACGTTGACGATGTTTCAGGTTTCAATAGAGTTCATGGGAGCGATAGTATGTATAATCGCTCTTTTTGGAGTTATATTTGTACATTCAGGGCTTAAAGCCAAGAAATCTGTAAGAATTGAATTACAGGTGTGTTGTCTTCTGCTTATGGTCTCAGATATGCTTTCGTGGATTTTTAATGGACAGTCGGGAACATTGGCTTGCTATATGGTGAGAATAAGCAATTTTGTATTGTTTGCCACTAATTGTGTATACATGAGTGTTATGCCGGTATTCTTATGGCAGCTTATGAGAGAGCTTGATGAGAAGATGCCAAAAAGAATATATGTTGTAATGTGGCTTAGTCTTATAGGATTAATCTGTATTGTTATCTCACAGTTTACAGGTATCTTTTATTATATTGATGGCAATAATGTTTACCATAGAGGAGACTGGTATATTCTGGCACAGGCTATTCCGATTGTCGGAATAGCACTTAGTCTGTCTGTAGTAATCCAGTACGGTAAGAGACTGGAAAAGCAGATAGCGTATGCGGCTGTGCTGTATTTCGTGCTTCCAACGATTGCAACAGTTCTTATGTTGTTCCAGTATGGATTTGCATTGCAGAATTTTGCGGTTGTAATCTCTACGCAGATTATGTTCGCGATGGATATGATAGATGCCTCAACAAGGCTTAACAAGTCACAGGCTGCATATGATAAGGCAAATTATGCGGCGCACCATGACCCTATGACTGGTATCTGTAATAAGACATGGGGAATGACACAGATTCGCAGTTACATAGAGAATATGGACGAGAATGACAAAGCATCACTGTGCTTTATAGATATAGATGATTTTAAATCTATCAATGATAAATACGGACATATAACCGGGGATTACTGGATTAAAGAGGTTGCCGGGCTGTTGTACAGAATGTGCAGGAATGAAGATATTATATGCCGTTTTGGTGGAGACGAGTATCTTATTCTGTTAAAAGGAATAGCTGATACGGATGCAATGAAATCAAGAGTATTCCAGCTCAATGAACATCTTAAACTTAAATCCATAGAGCAGGGACAGGAAGTGCACTGTAGTGTCGGTGTATGTATGATTAAGGGTGATGGCCACAGCGTTGAGCAGGGAATTGAGCTTGCAGATGCGGCTTTATATGAAGTTAAACGTGGCGGCAAGGGCTCTTGTGTTATCTATCAGTTAGGTGGTGAGAGCGACAGCGAGCCAGACAAGCATCATATTGATATCAAAGAGTCATTCAACATGCAGGAGCTTGTGTATGGCAAACTCATGAGGGTATTTAATACAGTTGTACATGTAAAGCTTGATACAGGTGAATACCTTATGTTAAAGGATAAGAGTGGTCTTGGCGGTTATGGTGGAATTGATGCCAATTATAAGTCAAGAATACACGTTTACATTGAAAATGTTGTCACAGATGAATATAAGAATAAATTAAAGGATTTTCTGTCAGTTACACGTATCAGAAACCAGAAAAATGCTGCAGAGAGCATAGGATATGTAGATGTGAATGGCAGAAAATGTATGATTCACACATTGATTGACACAGGTAATCTGTTCAATATGGACAATATTGCCTACAAGAGCAGGGAGAAAAACAAGCCGAAGGGCAACAACAGTTGTGTCATAGCATTGCAGATAGAGGAATAAAAAATACCCGGTCAGAGGGATTACATACGGTTTGTCTGTAGGTAATCTGTAAAATTATTTGGTTTATATTTTTACTAATATTTTACTTTTTTCTGGCTGTATGATAAAATTAACGCATATATAATTTGTTACAATTTAATAAGAAGTATTATGCATATTTAATGCGCATGACAACAGGCGGTGTAACGTCTGAGGACGGAGGGAGTATGAGACATAAGAGGTTATTAAGTCTGATTGCGCTGTTTATGTGCAGTATGCTTATGGCAGGCTGTGCTGGTAGTGCAACAATTGAAGATTACGCAGTGAATGATGGATATGAGCTGAAGGGAAGCAGTTCTAAGAAAGTAAGCCAGACGAATGCTACGGGAAGTAGTGCGGCAGGTATAGCCAAGGATAAGATTAAGGTCGGAGTAATCCATCTGTCAGACCCGGCAGAGGGAAGCGGCTATACGTATACGCATGATATTGGTATACAGGGAATGCAGCAGAATCTTGGACTTTCTGATTCGCAGATTGTAAGAAAGAACAATGTCAGCGATACAGATGCAGAGGCAACCCGCAAAGCGATTAAGGAGTGTATTGATGCCGGATGCAACGTGATTTTCACTACAAGCTGGGGATATATGCAGACAACGGCTGAGATGGCAGAAGAATATCCAGATATATATTTCTCGCATGGAACGGGCTATATGAGCAATGGCAAGAATTTTAACAATTATTTCGGAAGAATATATCAGGCGAGATATCTTAGCGGAATAGTTGCGGGAATGAACACCAAGACGAATAAGATAGGCTATGTTGCGGCGATGGGTACGGACAATTCAGAGGTTACAGGCGGAATAGATGCATTTGCACTGGGAATATATTCTGTTAATCCTGCTGCAAAGGTGTATGTCAAGGTGACTAATAGCTGGTACGACCCACAGGCAGAGGAAGCGGCGGCAAGAACCCTGCTTAATATGAACTGTGATGTTATCGCGCAGCATTGTGATACTGTATACCCACAGACTCTTGCACAGGAAAAGGGTGTGTACAGCATCGGTTATAATTCGGATATGAGCAAGGAAGCTCCAGAGGCATGCCTTTGTAGTGTGACATGGAACTGGAGTGCTTATTATACTTCGGCAGTCCAGAGCGTGATTGATGGAACGTGGGACGGCAGCAATTATTATGGCGGAATGAGTGAGAACCTTGTCAGCGTTACGTCTGTTGCTGCATTTGCGGCAAATGGAACACAGGAGAAGGTTAACGAGGCAAAGCAGCAGATTCTTACCGGCAAAAATGGTGTATTTGATGGTGTTATAGAGACTAATACAGGAGCGACGGTGGGAACAGCAGGCAAGACACTTGATGATTCGACAATCACAGGCGGAATTAACTGGTATTTTAAGACTGTAAATGTTGTTGAGTGATTTTAATGTGCATTTTGGCGCATGGAAATGGAGAAGTACATGAGTATAAAAAGAAAGATACTTGCTATGACTATCGGTCCTATATTGATTCTGGGACTGATGTCGGTTACATTTACACTTACCCGCGTAAAGAGTGCAATGATAGATGAGATACAGGATGCGCTCATGGGAACTGCGGCGGCTACGCTTGCTGCCTACGACCAGAATGCGGGCGATTACATACAGGCAAGCAATGGCGATATATGGAAGGGCAGTTACAATGTCTCTAAATCAGAGAGCCTTGTTGATGGAATCAAGCAGAATACTGGAATGGACGTGACATTTTTCTACGGAAGCCAGAGAATTATGACATCAGCACTGGACAGCAACGGTGACAGACTGCTCGGCTCTCCGGCAGGAGACATTATTATTGAAAATGTTCTTAACAAGGGACAGAATTATTTCAGCAAGCATGTATCGCTTGATGGCGTGCTTAATTATGGATATTTCATGCCGGTGTACCAGAACGGAAGTGATACTGATATTATCGGAATGGTGTTCGTTGGAACTAACAAGGTTGAAAAGAATGCTGTAATCAGCCGCATCATGATTACTATTGGCGCGGCTGTGTGCGTGATAATGGCTATATGTGCGGCATTTGGGATTAAAATGTCATCATCAATCAGCAAGAGTATAAGAACGAGTATCGGTGTCGTTGAAAAGGTTGCCAATGGTAATCTTGACGTGTGGGTTGACGAAAAGCTGCTTAACAGAAGTGATGAGATTGGAGACCTTTCCAAGGTTACGATTACGCTGCGTGATGCCATGAAGACGGTAATTAAAGACATTTCAACTAATGCAAATGCGCTTCTTAATGCTGGAACGGAGCTTAAATCTGTAGCTGATACGACTAATGGAACTATGGAGCAGGTAAGGTCAGCGGTAAATATGATTGTTGACAATTCAAATGAGCAGGCGAAAAATTCGCAGAATACATCTGAACACATGAAGATTATGGGTGAGAACATCACTGAGACTTCGGGCGAGGTTGAACTGCTTGATGCCAATGCAGCTTCAATGCAGCAGTCAAGTGAGAAGGCTTCGGAGACTCTTGAGAAGTTAAGAACAATTAATGGTGATGTTGAGCGTATTATCAATGATGTAAAGGAGCAGACTATCAGAACGAATAATTCGGTTCAGAAGATACAGGATGCAACTTCAATTATATCATCTATAGCGGATGAGACGAACCTGTTAAGTCTCAATGCTTCGATTGAGGCGGCGAGAGCAGGAGAGAGTGGACGTGGTTTCGCGGTAGTTGCCGGCGAGATTAAGAAGCTTGCGGAGCAGTCTAACACATCGAGCCAGGAGATTGAAGACACGGCGAAGGCTCTTATGGAAGACTCTACCAAGGCTGTTGAGCTTATGAAGCAGATGCAGGATATTATAATGAGCCAGAGTGAGAGCATGAAGGAAACTCATGAGGTTGTTGAAAATGTCCTCTCTGAGATTGAAAGCTCGATGAAGAGCATAGAGCTTATCAAGGCGAGCACGCAGAAGCTTGAAATCTCACGCAACCAGGTTGTATCGGCTGTCGATGAGCTTTCTGAGATAGCCCAGAACAACGTCGAGGGAACGAAGAAGACCCATCAGGAGACAGAGGAAGTCGCCGACTCCTTCCACCACGTATCCGAGAGCGCAGAGCAGTTGAGGGAGATTGCAGGATTGCTGGCGGATAGTATTGATTACTTTAAGATGGGGTAGAGAAGGGGAAAATTTTAAAGATGTTTTACTATCGTGGGTTGAAAGAATGGGACAATGAAAATGGCATGTGATTGAGGATTAGGATCAGCGTGGGCTGGTCCTTTTTAATTTGATTCATATCATGACTCAATTTTATCAAACTTTATATAATTGATAAAATTGAGTTTGACAATGATACAATTGGAGTATATAATAAATTATGTCATAGAATGTTCAATTGATATAATTAAAATCTTAATGAGGTTATTGAATGAGAGAACTTAATTATACAAAACGGTGGGGTGAAATGCTCAATCCGGAAATAGTGGGATTACTTACAAAAATCCATGAATTCAAAGGCGAGCAGAATTTATTTATTGAAGCTCATGCTGATCAGCTTACCGAACTTATGGAGATTGCAAAGATACAAAGTACAGAGGCTTCTAACAAGATCGAAGGTATCTATACCTCTGATGAGAGATTAAAGAAGCTCGTTATGGATAAAACTACACCAAAGAGTAGAGCAGAGCAGGAAATTGCAGGCTATAGAGACGTGCTTAACACGATTCATGAAAATTATGATTATGTGCAGACTAAGCCTGGTATTATCCTCCAATTGCATAGAGACTTATATAGATTTATGGGACCTGAAGCTGGCGGTTACTTCAAGACAACTGACAATGTAATTGCAGAAGTAGATAGCGAAGGAAATAAGAAGGTTCGTTTTCAGCCAGTGCCGGCTTGGGAAACACCAGATGCAATAGATGCTCTTTGCAAAGCATTTGATGAAACACTTATGGATGAATCAATTGATTCATTGATTGTTATTCCAATGTTTGTATTGGATTTCTTGTGTATCCATCCTTTCAATGATGGCAATGGAAGAATGAGTCGTTTGCTTACATTGCTGTTGCTTTATCGAAGTGGATATATAGTTGGTAAATATATCAGTATCGAAAAGATGATTGAAACTACAAAGGATACTTATTATGAAGCGCTTCAATCAAGTTCTGCAGGATGGCATGAAGGTGAAAATGATTATGTACCATTTATCAAATATATGCTTGGTGTGGTGGCTGCTTCGTACCGTGAGTTTTCTTCAAGAGTAAAACTGCTTACAACAGCAGGACTTACAAAGGGAGACAGAATCGGTGAAGTGATTAAGCAGACTGTTGGAACAATCACCAAAGCAGAAATTATGAAGAAGTGTCCTGATATCAGTCAGATAACAATACAGAGAGCCTTGATAGAACTTCAGGAGCAGGAAAAGATTATTAAAATCGGTGGTGGGCGTTATACCAAATATACATGGAACTGGGATAAGGAGAATTAGAAAATGATTACAGGCGAATTAAAAAACAGAATTGATAGTTTATGGGAGATTTTCTGGACTGGGGGTCTTACAAATCCATTGGATGTAATTGAACAGATGACATATTTGATGTTTATCCATGACTTGGATGTATCTGATAATACTCACGCAAAGGAAAGTGCTATGCTTGGGCTTCCTTATGAAAGTGTTTTTTCCAAGGAAGTAAAAATCGGTGAGAGAACTATTGATGGAACTCAGCTTAAGTGGTCTGTATTCAGAGATTATCCGGCTGACAGAATGTATTCTGTAGTGCAGGAAATGGTATTCCCATTTATCAAGAATCTTCATGCAAATAAAGATAGTGCGTTTTCAAAATACATGGACGATGCAATCTTCAAGCTTCCTACTCCTTTGATGCTTTCAAAGGTCGTGGATGCTATGGATGATTTGTATACACAGATGGCAAAGCTGAATGATTCGGATGCCAGAGGTGATGTATATGAGTATCTTCTTTCTAAACTAGCTACAGCAGGTGTAAATGGTCAGTTCAGAACACCTCGTCATATTATCAAGATGATGGTAGAACTTATGGACCCTAAGGCTGATGATGTTATCTGTGATCCAAGCTGTGGAACTGCAGGATTTCTTGTAGAGTCTGGTGAATATCTTTGGGCTAATAAGAAAGATGAAATCTTCTATGATAAGCAGAAGAAAGACCATTTCATGAATCATATGTTCCACGGCTTTGATATGGACAGAACTATGCTTCGTATTGGGGCTATGAATATGATGAATCATAGAGTAGAAAGTCCATTCATTGAATATAGAGACAGTTTGTCAGATCAGAACCCTGATAAGGACAAGTATTCATTAATTCTTGCAAATCCACCTTTCAAGGGAAGCCTTGATGCAGATATTGTATCTGCTGATTTGCTTAAAGTATGTAGCACAAAGAAGACAGAGCTTCTCTTCTTAGCATTGTTTGTCCGTATGCTTAAGATTGGTGGTAGATGTGCTTGTATTGTTCCTGACGGTGTATTATTTGGCTCATCTAAGGCACACAAGGATATTAGAAAAGAACTGATTGAGAATCAGAGATTAGAGGCAGTTATCTCAATGCCTTCCGGTGTGTTTAAGCCATATGCCGGAGTGTCTACTGGAATTCTCATCTTCACAAAAACGAATTATGGAGGAACCGACAATGTGTGGTTCTATGATATGCAGGCTGATGGATTCAGCTTGGATGATAAACGTTCAGTTGTAACAGAGAATGATATCCCAGATATCATCGAAAGATTTCGTAATCGTGATGCTGAAGCAGATAGACAGAGAACTGATAAGTCTTTCATGGTTCCTAAGCAGGAGATTGTTGATAATGGTTATGACCTTTCTATCAATAAGTATAAGAAGGTTAAGTATGTGGCAGTGGAATATCCACCTACATCTGAGATTATCGATAAGATTATGGAACTTGATGCTGAAGCTACAGAGGCTATTAAAGAGTTGAAGGCAATGTTGTAAGGAGGTGACTAATCCATGAAAGGTATAGATTTAACAAATCATCCTAATATTGTTGGAAGAAAAGCGGATCTTGATCCAAATCAACCAGGACTTTTAAAATTTACAAAGAAATATGAAGAGAAGAAAAAGGTTGGAGATTCTTTTGAAAAAGCTGTATCATTGCAGATTAGTAAAGAATTTCCGGATATGATTTTGTTGGATGATGTTTATTTTGAAACTGGAGTCTATAACAAAAAGTTGTGTATGTATGAATCCATGCAGATAGATCATTTGTTGATAACTCCCAAAGGTATTTTAGTCATAGAAGATAAATATATTGATAATGCAAAATACATAAGTGTATCAGGTGGAGCATTATCAAAAACATGGTCATTGAAAAAACAAATTGGGAATATATCTGAAACAAATGGATTGAAACAGAATTACCGTCATATGCAGTTTATAAAAGAGTTATTTGATTATGTTGGGATGAATATACCTGTTTTTCAAATGACAATAATTGGTGGTATTTCTCGTGATAAAATCAGAGTACAGCAATTTATTGATGCTAATCTTGTTACTGAAAATGAAGTGGTAGATAGAATCAATTACATATTCAAAGAAAAGCAAGATATAGATGTGTCAATATGGAGAGTAAAAGATGAACTTAGTAAGTGGATTTGTACAGTGCCGGACATTGAAAAATCACATATTGCGTACATTCGAAACAAAGAAAAGAAGAAACTGCCTGCTCGATGCAAAAAGGTAATGAGAAGTATTTAGAAAGGAAAAAACAAATCAAATTCGTGTTTGTATGTTTTAGATATTTGATTTTATCATATGAATGTGCAATAAAATTGAGAGATTTGTGGGGATGATAGATGGATTCGATGAAGTTAGAAGATTGTTGTGAAATACTTGATTCGCAACGAGTTCCAATAACTGGTAGTGATAGAACCTCTGGAGATTATCCATATTATGGAGCAAATGGAATACAGGATTATGTTGATGATTTTATTTTTGATGATGAACTTGTATTGCTTGCTGAAGATGGTGGAAACTTCGGATCAAAAACACGACCAATTGCTTATAGAGTTTCAGGAAAATGTTGGGTAAATAATCATGCTCATGTTTTGAAACCTAAAGCTGGATTGGATGTAGATTACTTATGCTATTCACTGATGTTCTATGATGTTGGTGGAATGGTAAATGGCGCAACAAGACAGAAACTTACGCAGGCTGCGATGAGGCAGATGATTATTCCTAAGAGAAGTCTAGATGAGCAAATTGAAATTGTTAACACCATTAAGAAGGTTCAGGGGGTGATTGCTTCAAGGAAGGAAGAACTTGAGCAATTAGACCTCTTAATCAGAGCCCGATTTGTCGAGCTCTTTGGAACTCTTGATAACCCAACAAGGGATTTTGATAGACAAGTTCTTAAAGAGTTATGCAATAAGATTACCGATGGCAAGCATGGCGGTTGTACTACAGAAGAAGGAACAGAGAGATATTTTGTAGGAGCACGTGAGATTTATGACGATATGATTCACTATGACACAGCTCCTGAAATAAAAGTAGATGAATTCGAGAAAGATTATAAGCGCTGTAACATAGAAAAAGGAGATTTTCTTATTGTGAATACTGGAGCAACAATTGGAAAATCGGCGATAGCGGTTGATGATCGAACGGAGCATACGTTACTACAAAAAAGTGTGGCGTTATTGAAGGTTAAGCCAGAACTGCTTGATTCCGTTTTTTTGAAGTGGTGTTACAGAGTAAATACAAAGATGTACATGGTTGAAAGCGCATCAGCACAACCGAATCTTTTGCTTTCAAAGATTAACGCAACAGTGATTTATGTGCCACCAATTGATATGCAAAAAGAGTTTAGGCTATTTGCTGAACAAGTCGACAAATCAAAAGTTGCAGTTCAGAAAGCATTGGATGAAACACAAATATTGTTTGATAGTTTAATGCAGAAATATTTTGGATAAGAAACGAAGTAATATAGGAGTCTTTATGGATGTAAATAGTACCTTTGAAAAAACAGGAATAAAATGTAAAGTATTACAGGAAATTATCCAGCTAGCGAAGAAGAATTGTGTTGAAAAAGTAATTCTTTTTGGTTCAAGAGCGCGAGGAGATTTTAAAGAGCGAAGTGATATAGATTTGGCATTTTGCGGTGGTAGCAGTAGTCATTTTATTTTGGATGTAGACGAAACAACTTCAACGTTGTTGGAATTTGATATTGTGGATTTGGATAAGCCTGTAATAAAAGAATTGTTGGAATCTATAAAAAGAGAGGGGGGAGTGCTATATGAAAAAATTTGAGAATTTAAAAAACAGCTTACAAGGCAGGAATGATTAGTGATGAAGAATTATGGCTGGATGCATTGGTTTCGAGAAATAATGTTGCACACGCATATAATCAGGCAATTTCAATGGATATTATACGTCAAACCAAAGAAAAGTATTATGATATGTTTATACAATTAGAGAAGAAAATAGAACAGGATTGGCTATAGTAGAGCATATCGTAAGTAAAATTTTTATTATGAATTATTCACAGGCTGCATAAATACAATTGCCGGAATAAATTGCATTTATGCAGGAGAAGGATGTTGGTATTTCGAAAGGAGATATCAACATGGAAGAAAAAATAGTTAAAGTTTTAAATGTAATGTCGGAGTATTTATCAATAGCTCAGATGAAAAAATTGCAGGAAGTCATTCTACAAACATTTGCAGAAAATGAAGCAGAGAAAGCAGAGATTGCAAATGATAAATTTTTGGAAATGTTTCTTGATGCAAAAACTATAGAGGGGTGTTCAGAACGAACAATAAAGTATTATAGGGAAACAGTGCAGCATCTACTGTCACAAACTGAAACATCTGTCCGTAAAATAACAACGGAAGAAATACGTGAATATTTGTCAGATTATCAAAAACTCAATAATTGCTCCAATGTCACAATTGATAATGTGCGAAGAAATATTTCAAGCTTCTTTTCGTGGCTCGAGGAAGAGGATTATATTCTTAAAAGTCCTATGCGCAGGATTCATAAGATAAAGACCAAAACAGTTGTAAAAAGCGTGATTTCTGATGAGGGAATAGAGAAGCTTCGAGATAATTGTAATGAAAAGAGAGATTTGGCAATCATAGATCTTTTATATTCTACCGGAATAAGAGTTGGTGAGCTTGTAAACCTAAATATAGATGATATTGATCTTGAAGGACGTGAGTGTATCGTTTATGGAAAAGGTGATAAAGAGCGCAGAGTATATTTTGATGCAAAGGCAAAAGTACATCTAAAGGATTATATTGATACCAGAACTGATAAAAACAAAGCCTTGTTTGTTACGTTGGATGCACCACATGACAGACTTAAGATAAGTGGTGTTGAGATTCGATTGCGAAAACTCGGCAGAAAACTGTCCTTAGAGAGAATACATCCGCATAAATTCAGACGTTCAATGGCTACTAGAGCTATTGATAAGGGAATGCCGATTGAACAGGTTCAAAAGATACTTGGACATTCCCAGATTGATACTACCATGCAGTATGCTATGGTTAATCAGAATAATGTCAAAACTGCTCATCAGAAGTATCTTGCTTAGTAAAAATGAGAAAAGGTCAATTCGTGTTTGTATGTTTTAGATATTTGATTTTATCATATGAATGTGCAATAAAATTGAGAGATTTGTGGGGATGATAGATGGATTCGATGAAGTTAGAAGATTGTTGTGAAATACTTGATTCGCAACGAGTTCCAATAACTGGTAGTGATAGAACCTCTGGAGATTATCCATATTATGGAGCAAATGGAATACAGGATTATGTTGATGATTTTATTTTTGATGATGAACTTGTATTGCTTGCTGAAGATGGTGGAAACTTCGGATCAAAAACACGACCAATTGCTTATAGAGTTTCAGGAAAATGTTGGGTAAATAATCATGCTCATGTTTTGAAACCTAAAGCTGGATTGGATGTAGATTACTTATGCTATTCACTGATGTTCTATGATGTTGGTGGAATGGTAAATGGCGCAACAAGACAGAAACTTACGCAGGCTGCGATGAGGCAGATGATTATTCCTAAGAGAAGTCTAGATGAGCAAATTGAAATTGTTAACACCATTAAGAAGGTTCAGGGGGTGATTGCTTCAAGGAAGGAAGAACTTGAGCAATTAGACCTCTTAATCAGAGCCCGATTTGTCGAGCTCTTTGGAACTCTTGATAACCCAACAAGGGATTTTGATAGACAAGTTCTTAAAGAGTTATGCAATAAGATTACCGATGGCAAGCATGGCGGTTGTACTACAGAAGAAGGAACAGAGAGATATTTTGTAGGAGCACGTGAGATTTATGACGATATGATTCACTATGACACAGCTCCTGAAATAAAAGTAGATGAATTCGAGAAAGATTATAAGCGCTGTAACATAGAAAAAGGAGATTTTCTTATTGTGAATACTGGAGCAACAATTGGAAAATCGGCGATAGCGGTTGATGATCGAACGGAGCATACGTTACTACAAAAAAGTGTGGCGTTATTGAAGGTTAAGCCAGAACTGCTTGATTCCGTTTTTTTGAAGTGGTGTTACAGAGTAAATACAAAGATGTACATGGTTGAAAGCGCATCAGCACAACCGAATCTTTTGCTTTCAAAGATTAACGCAACAGTGATTTATGTGCCACCAATTGATATGCAAAAAGAGTTTAGGCTATTTGCTGAACAAGTCGACAAATCAAAATTTGAAGGGAGGATGATTAAAATTGGACATAGATAATATTGCAGATCAAATAATCAGCCTTCATGATGGTGCTTACATCATATATAAACCGAAGGTAGAGGCTATATGCAGCCGAAATGCTTCAGAAGATGAAGTGGCGCATTTACTTGACAATATGTTTGGATTTTGCGGTGATGAGAGATTTCAGACGCTATTTAAGCAGATTTATAGGAAATACTACAAGAAATATCCTGAACAGATAGCATTTCAAATAAAAGAGTATAGAGAGTATTACGATACAGATAAGGAGGTTACCGAATGACCAACTTTGATTTTTTGAAACAAGAACCCAAATTCAATAGTTTTTCTGATGTGGCAATTGCCGCTGAGAAGATTCTAAAGATTGATATGGAAGCCAGTGTGCTTAATTGTCGTCGTGCAATGGAATTTGCTATTAAATGGATGTATTCCGTAGACAAGTCCCTAGAGATGCCATATCAGGACAATCTGATCAGCTTGATGAGTACCGAGGACTTCCATGATTTGGTAGATGATTCTTTATGGAAAAGGCTAAATCTGATTCGTAAGGTGGGTAATCGTGCAGCACATAACGGTAGAAAGATTTCAGAGGACGAAGCTATTCTTTGCTTACAGAATCTATTTATCTTCATGGATTATGTGTCATATTGTTATTCTGATTTTTATGAAGAACGACAGTACGATGTTAATCTGCTGACAGAGACACAGGAAGAGCCAGTTGTTGCAAAATCTTCAGATGACGATGTGGATTTGCAGGCATTAATTGCAGAGAATAAGGCGCTTAAGGAAGAATTGACTGCAAAGCGTGCTGAACAACAGCAGACTTATGTGCCAAAGCCTCTTGATTTATCAGAGTACAAGACAAGAAAAATCTACATCGATTCAATGCTTTGGGATGCAGGATGGACAGAAGGAAAAGACTGGATTAATGAAGTAGAACTTCCTGGTATGCCTAACAAATCTGAAGTCGGTTTTGCTGACTATGTTCTCTATGATGACACACACAGACCACTTGCTGTAGTGGAAGCAAAGAGAACCTGTGTTGATGTTGCAAAAGGAAGACAGCAGGCAAAGCTTTACGCAGATTTGCTTGAAGCACAGTATAAGAGAAGACCAGTGGTTTTTCTCACCAATGGTTTTGAAACAAGAATTATTGATAATCAGTATCCTGAAAGAAAGGTTGCTGTTATTTATTCAAAGAGAGATTTGGAGAAGCTGTTTAATCTTCAAACAATGAAAACAAGCCTAAAACATATCTCCGTAGATAAGAATATTGCAGGTCGTTATTATCAGGAAGGTGCAATTAAGGCGGTATGTGATGCGTTTGATAATCGTAACCGTAGAAAAGCACTCCTTGTAATGGCTACTGGTTCTGGTAAGACAAGAACAGTTATTGCGTTATGTAAGGTTCTTTTGGAGGCCGGCTGGGTTAAGAACATTCTGTTCCTTGCGGATCGTAATTCGCTGGTTACACAGGCAAAGAGAAATTTTGTGAATCTTTTGCCAGATTTGTCATGCTCAAATCTTGTAGAGGAAAAGGATAACTATACAGCGCATTGTATTTTCTCCACTTATCAGACCATGATGAATTGCATTGATTCAGTTAAGGATGATAATGGAAAGTTGTTTACCTGTGGTCATTTTGACCTGGTAATCTGCGATGAGGCCCATAGATCCATTTACAACAAGTATAGAGATATATTTAATTACTTTGACGCTCCATTGGTAGGACTTACAGCAACTCCAAAGGATGAGATTGATAAGAACACTTATGGAATATTTGATTTGGAAAATGGTGTGCCAACTTATGGATACGAGCTTGCACAGGCAGTAAAGGATGGTTATCTTGTTGACTTTACTACTGTAGAAACGAAACTGAAGTTCATTGAGGAAGGTATTGCCTATGATGAACTGTCTGAAGAAGATAAGGCTGCTTATGAGGAGACATTTGAGTTTGAAGATGGTGAATTGCCGGAACGGATTAATTCATCAGCTCTGAATACATGGATTTTCAATGAGGATACCATAAAGCAGGTCCTTCATGTGCTTATGACAGATGGTCTTAAGGTGGATTACGGTCAGAAGATAGGTAAGACTATTATTTTTGCAAAGAATCATGATCATGCAGAGAAGATACTTGAAGTATTCAATAAGCAGTATCCGGAATTATGTAAGAATGGACAACCTTTTGCAAAGGTTATTGATAACTATATGACCTATGCTCAGAGTGCTATTGATGAGTTCTCTGATCCCAAAAAGATGCCTCAGATAGCAATATCTGTAGACATGCTTGATACTGGTATTGATGTACCGGAAGTATTGAATCTTGTATTCTTTAAGAAGGTTATGAGTAAAGCCAAGTTCTGGCAGATGATTGGCCGTGGAACCAGACTTTGTCCTGGACTTATGGATGGAGAAGATAAAGGTAAGTTTTATATCTTTGATTTCTGCGGAAACTTTGAATTCTTCCGTATGAATCAGGGAAGACCTACTGCTAATATGATTGCTCTTCAGGGGGCTATTTTCTCCCTTGAATTTGAGATTGCTTATAAGCTTCAGAGTATCGAATATCAGATTGACAGACTTATTGCATATAGAAACAAACTGGTTGAGATGATGACGGGAAAGGTACAGGAGCTTAACCGTGAAAACTTTGCGGTAAGACAGCATCTGAAGTATGTAGATACCTATTCGGTTGAACTGAATTACCAATCAATCACTTTTGAAGATACCTTGATGGTACGAGAGGAACTGGCTCCGCTTATTATGCCAGATGGAGATGAAGCCAGTGCAGTTCGTTTCGATGCATTGATGTATGGAATGGAATTAGCATATCTAGCAGGCAAAGGCTATGGAAGACATAGAAGTGACCTTTTCAAGAAGGTTGAAGCTATTGCCAGTGTTGCAAATATTCCGGAGATTCAGGTGCAGTCAGAACTTATTAACAAGATTCTTCATACTGACTATGTTGATAATGCCGGAATCGATGAATTTGAGCATATCAGAGTAAGTCTTCGTAATCTGATGAAGTACCTGCCAAAGGGAATCGTTAAATATGATACTGACTTTACGGATGAGATTCTGTCTACAGAATGGAATGATTCTGAACTTGAGAATGATGAGTTAAAGAACTATAAGGCTAAGGCTGAGTTTTATGTTCGTCAGCATCAGGATAATATTACAATTGCTAAGTTAAAGACAAACAAGCCTTTGACAGAGACGGATATTGAATCTTTAGAGCAGATTCTTTGGAAGGAAGTTGGTTCCAAGGACGACTATGAGAAAGAATATGGTCATAAGCCTTTAGGTGAGTTTGTACGTGAAATAGTAGGACTAGATATGAATGCTGCTAAGGAAGCGTTCTCTGAGTTCCTTAACGATACAAATCTTGATAGCAGACAGATTTACTTCGTTAATCAGATTGTCGAGTACATCGTACACAACGGCATGATGAAGGATCTATCTGTGCTTCAGGAGTCGCCATTTACTGATAAGGGAAGTGTTGTAGAGATATTTACTGATCTTACCGTATGGATGGGAATTAGGAAGGTTATTGACCAGATTAATGCCAATGCGGCAGCGTAAAAATGTTAAAGGTAGGGAATACATTTGATTACAGAAGATATTCTGTCATGGATTTCGACATTGCCTAGATGGGAACAAAAACTAGGATATTATCTGCCTGTACTGAAATACAAAGACGCTTCAGTATATCATGGGGCACTCGGATATAGCAGTGACCATGAATGTATATACGCATCTTGGTCTTGATGATGCCAGAGAGGAACTTGCCAGATTAAAAGAGACCAGAAATGTAATGAAACTTAAGAGTGTAATGTAGGCTTTCAGACGAGGTATTTTGTAACACAAAAATAACACATTTGACCATGAAAATATGCGAAATGGTATGAATTTTTATCAAAATACTTATGTTAGTCTGCCAAATGCACAACCTTGCAAAGCCAGTATTTATAAGGCTTTGAAGGTTTTTAGGAGGATATAAAAAGTATGATAAAAATCTTATTCATCTGCCACGGCAACATCTGTCGTAGCACAATGGCGCAGAGCGTCATGACATACTTGGCGGCACAGGCTGGGGTGTCAGATAAATTTGAGATAGAATCCGCTGCTACAAGCAGCGAGGAGATAGGCAATCCACCACATCATGGGACGGTGGCTAAGCTGAAAAAAGAAGGAATACCGGTGATTCCACATAAAGCAGTCAGAATGACACTGGATGATTATGAGAAATACGATTATATAATCTGCATGGACACAGAGAATGTCCGAAATATTCAAAGATTGTCAGGCGGAGATCCGGACGAGAAAGTGTACAAGCTCCTTACATTTGCAGGAAGCGGTATGGATGTTGCAGACCCATGGTACACAGGAGATTTTGATGCGACATACAGGGACGTTCTTGCAGGATGCAAGGGAATCCTTGAAAATCTTGCATAATTTATATTATTGTATGATATGATGTTGGGGTCAAAAGGTCAAAAAACCTCTTGCAAGCAAGCT
>URGC01000010.1 GCA_900547255.1 uncultured Eubacterium sp.
GGTGACCGTCAATTATTTTATCCCCTATATTTTACTACAATTAACTTACAAAACGTAGCCGAAAGGCATCAGAAACGAAGCAAACCGGCTACATCAATCATAACACAAAACAAACAGATGTTCTACAAGAATATCGAAATGTTTTAACTGTACATTGAAAACTTCATGAGTTGTATTCACAGTCAACGGACTTTGCGATGATTCTTAAAGCAATTTAAGCGGAGCAAAGAACAGACACTTCCGTCAAGGGTGGGAGATGATCTCGCGCAGGAGAGGCCCACAGGCAGGTTTCAGTAGTGAGAAATCGGTGCTAAAGAATCCAGACAGTGGATACGTAGAAAACCAAACTAAGAGGACTGGAACAATCTTACTTTAGGAACCGCTTATTGCGGGTAGGAAAGAAGGTGGTTAATGAGAATATTACGAGAGGAGGCAGGACTACCATGAAAACAGAACTTGATACAAGAGCATTATTAAATGTAAAGGAAATGTGTGAGTACCTTGGTATTGGACAGACGAAAGCAAGAGAATTGCTTTCCAATCCAGCCAATGGTTTCACAGTAAGAATAGGTAACAGACTATATGCTCATAAGGGCAGATTAGACCACTGGTTACTGAATCAGATTCTTTCATAATAAGAACACGGAGGAGTTTCAAAATGAGAATTCAATTTTTGAAACGGATTGATAATTGTAAGGTTTTATGGTAGAATAAGGACGATATTTGGAATCCTTCCTATTCTACACTTAGGAAGGAGGCACATATGGGTAAATCCCTTAATGGTAAAGAATTAGGTAAGACAGAAGCTCAGAAACGAACAGTATGAGGATGAAAAGGCACTCAATGTTGTTACGAAGGACGTAACGCTTGACGAATGGTATGCAATCTGGATGGATACCTGCAAGAAGAATTGCAGAGCCTCCACCAAGGAGACATACGCAGGTCATTATCGCAGAATACAGAAGGCTCTGGGATGGAGAAAGCAATAGACTCTGATTTACTTATCAAAAATTCTGCTAAGCAGATTAATACTGTGATTTCTAAAGAGGTTAAGAAAGAACGTGGAGTATTAACGGTAGGTGAAACGGAGCTTTTTTTTAGCTATGCGAAGGACACATTCTACTACAATTTATATGTAGTGGCAATCGACACAGGAATGCATATTGGTGAGTTGATGGGGTTTCAGTGGTCTGATGTAGACTTTGAAAAGAAGGTTGTACGCGTCAGACGTTCCTTATGCTATTTCCGCAAGGATGGCAAATTGTCTAGCATGGTTCGTAGCTAACGTGGAAAGTGTGTGCAAAGTGTGCAGTAAAGCAATTTGAGACAATAATAAAGGCGTGAAAGCCTTATAAACAGGAGGTTTTAGATACAATGGAACAGTATAAGCAGGAATTTATAGATTTCATGGTAGAGAGTGATGTACTTAAGTTTGGTGATTTTACATTAAAGAGTGGAAGAAAATCTCCATTTTTCATGAATGCTGGTGCATATGTAACAGGTACACAGCTTGCAAGACTTGGTGAGTATTATGCCAAGGCTATTCATGAGACATATGGTGATGATTTCGATGTACTGTTCGGACCAGCTTACAAGGGTATTCCTATAAGCGTGGTAACTGCTGTAGCATATGCCAAGCTCTATGGCAAGGAAGTACGTTACTGCTCAGACCGTAAAGAGGAGAAAGACCACGGCGCTGATAAGGGCGGTTTCTTAGGAAGCAAGTTAAAAGACGGCGACAGGGTAATAATGATAGAGGATGTCACAACATCAGGCAAGTCAATGGAAGAGACTGTGCCTAAGGTAAGAGGAGCAGCAGATGTTACAATCAAGGGACTTATGGTTTCACTTAACCGTATGGAAGTAGGTCTTGGCGGCAAGATGAGTGCTCTTGACGAGATTAGGGAAAGATATGGATTCCCAACAAGCGCAATCGTATCTATGGCAGATGTTGTTGAACACTTGTACAACAGAGAATGCAATGGCAAGGTAGTCATTGATGATGATTTAAAGAAGGCTATTGATGCATATTATGCAGAATATGGCGTTAAAAATGCGTAATTAAACTGTGTGCAGGAGGAATATTATATGGATGAGAAGTTATATAAGAAGATGAAGCACATCGGCGTGAGCAGTCTTGTTATAGGAATTATTACTGTAGCAGTGGCAGTCAGCACAGGCGTTATAATGATAATTAATGGGGCAAGACTTCTTGCTCATAAGTCGGATCAGTTATTTTAGTCAGTAATAATGTATCGGAGTAATGGATGAGTAAGAATAGATCAAAGAAAATCCTTGAATGGATTCTGTTTCTTGGATATATTGCACTGCTTGTTTACTTCATGTTTTTTGCAGAGAGTCTGGGGAGAACTGGAACAGTAAGTTCAAATAATGGCTACAGATATAATCTTCGTCCCTTAAAGGAGATAAAAAGATTTATCAGCAATGTAAATACTCTTGGCATGTGGCCTGTATTTCTCAATATAGGCGGCAACATACTTGCATTTGTTCCATTTGGATATTTTCTGCCATCATTATCGACACATAAACTCAAATTCTTTCAGGTATCCCTGCTCACATTCCAGTTGAGCATCGGAATAGAGCTTATACAGCTATTGTCCAAGGTTGGAAGCTTTGATGTCGATGACATGATATTAAACACATTAGGGGGCGTAGTGGGATATATTCTGTTTATTATACTCAAGGCGGTAAGGCATAGAGGTTAGGACAGCCACCGTCTGTTAAAGTGCGTATAGAATTAGTGATAGAGGATATAAATAATATGCGTATATTCAATAAATATAAATTTTCCAATAAAAGTCAGACTGTTGGAGGTGTAATATCCACACTGGTTGATATTGGCTCACTTGCCTGCATTGCAGGTGCGGTGTATATTTCATTTAAGAAAAGCGGAGCTGCCGGCATGGAAGTGGGTTCACTTGGAATGCTGGCGATAATGCTTTCAATAATCGGAACTGTCATAGGACTTTTAAGCTTCAAGGAAGATGACAAGTTCTATACTATGTCATGGATAGGCTCACTGGCAGGAGGACTGCTTACCATATTCATGATATCAGTCATTCTTATGGGACTAGGACTATAGGAATATAATTAATAAATATAAGGAATCTGGAGGAAAGATATGTTTAATGATAATGTTGAGGAGCGTCTCAGCCTTGCTATGGCAAGAATCAATGAGATAGCACAAGATACAGAATATACCAATACAATAGATTCATGCTTAAAGGATGCTTATACGGACTATTTCAGACGTGTTGCATCCTTTATTTTGTATGTTGATTCTGTTAAAAATATGATTGCATCTGTTGAATATGATAGATTACCGCTTGAAGAATTAAAGGATATCAATGCCAGGTTATATAACGATGTTGCTGGCGATAATTATGAGTCAAGCTTTGCCAATCCTGCATATGCGGTTTCAAGGCTTGGCGATGACTATGGACAGCTTATGTCATTTATATACGTTGAGATAAGAAGCCTTATCGTCTACGCATATGAGTTAAGAGACAGTGAATACACAGCTATAGCGGAAATGTTTGTTGAAGTATATTGCAGTTTCAGTGATGGTATTCCTGAATATAAGAATTTAAAAGATATCATATACTGGTATGTGAGCGATTATAGTGATGATTTTGTTGAGTACAGGGTTCGTGAGCAGATTGATGCATCACTTGATTTTGCAGTTAACATTATTATGAATGCAGACCTTTCGGATATACGTTATCTGTATCGTTTTGGTGAATATATATCAGATAACGAGATTAAGACAAGCATGCATCTTAACACTCTTACTGATGAGCAGATACATGATATGGCGTATACATTTACAGAAGGATACCGCAAAGGTTTTGAGCTTGGAAGAAAAGATTTATCTAAGAAAAAAACAGTCAACATAAGATACAGTCTCGGCTTTGAGAGACTTGTGAGAGAAGAGATAAAGCAGTTTAAAGCTCTTGGGCTTGACACAACAATTTACAGGGCAGCTTCTAACAGCATCAACAAGCGCATGCATATCAAGATTGGATATTTCGGCGCAAGTCCTAATAAGCAGATGGATTATGACCACAGGTTTGACAATGCGCTGTATGTGGATTCAGCATTTGTGGAAAGAAAGCTTGGCGCACTTAAACTGGCGTATGAGAAGAATACAGAGCTTGCAGGAGTGTTTGGCGGTCCTGCTGTCATGGAGACATTCGGAGAAGAGCCATTTGAACCAGTTGAGAAGAAGGAATGCTTAAAGCTTGATGCACGCCAGCAGAAGCTCTCAGTAAGATATGATAATGAGTCATCAGCAATCGTCAATAACCACATCAAGGGCGAGGAGAGAAGCTTTACTATAATCGCTTATCCGGTTCCAGAGATTGGAAGCGATTATGACGAGATATTTGACGAGATAGTCGCTATCAATACACTTGATTATGATGTGTATAAGGTTATACAGGAGCATATAATAGCTGCGCTTGACGGCTCAGAGTATGTTGAGATTAAGGGCGGCAATGGCAATAAGACTGACATGCGTGTATCAATTATGCCAATAGCTGACAAGTCAAGCCAGACGGTATTTGAGAATTGTCTTGCAGATGTGAATATTCCGCTTGGAGAGGTATTTACATCACCAGTATTAAAGGGTACAGATGGTGTCCTTAATGTAAGTGAGGTATACCTTAATGATTACAGATTTAAGAATCTTACTGTGCATTTCAAGGACGGAATGGTTTCAGATTATTCTTGTGATAATTTCGATGATGAGGAGAAGAACAAGGCATTTTTTAAAGAAAATGTTCTTTACAGCCACGATACACTGCCAATCGGGGAGTTTGCGATAGGAACGAATACGACTGCTTATATGTGTGCTAGAAAATATGACATATTATATAAGCTGCCAATTCTGATTGTTGAGAAGATGGGCCCTCATTTCGCTGTTGGTGATACATGTTATTCAAGGTCTGAGGATGTGACTGTATACAATCCTGACGGCAAGGAGATAATATCGCGGGACAATGAGGTGTCAATACAGCGTAAAACCCAGCCAGAAAAGGCTTATTTTAACTGTCATACAGATATAACTATTCCATATGATGAGATAGGCAGAATCACTGCTGTCCACCCGGATGGGGAGAGAATTGACATCATAAGGGATGGAAGATTTGTTCTTGCAGGATGTGATAAGCTTAATGATGCATTAGAGGTTGACGTTGACTGCAAAAAAAAGTAAAATAAATTAGTATATTTTGATGCGACATAGGTTGCAGAATGGAGGAAAGATATGGCACAAGTTGGAATTGTTATGGGAAGTGATTCTGATATGCCTGTTATGGCTAAGGCAGCAGATATCCTTGAAGAGTTAGGTATATCGTATGAGATGACTATTATCTCTGCACACAGAGAACCAGATGTTTTCTTTGAATATGCCAATACTGCTGAAGCTAAAGGTTTTAAGGTGATTATCGCTGGAGCAGGTATGGCAGCTCATTTGCCAGGTATGTGCGCAGCAATTTTCCCAATGCCAGTAATTGGAATACCAATGCATACAACATCTTTAGGTGGAAGGGATTCGTTATATTCTATAGTGCAGATGCCTTCTGGAATTCCTGTTGCAACTGTTGCAATTAACGGGGGAGCTAATGCAGGACTTCTTGCAGCCAAGATACTTGCGACATCTGATGCTAAGCTTCTTGAAAAGCTTAAGGCATACAGCCAGGGCTTAAAGGAAAGCGTTCAGAAGAAGGATGCAAGATTACAGGAAGTTGGATATAAGAATTATTAAAACAATGTGAGTTGTAGAAGCCCCATATGCGGTTGTGCCTGCACAAACGCATTTTAGGCCTGTTGAAACTTACATCTTAAACAAGAAAATATATGTGCAGGGCACAGAAAAGAGGATAATATGGATTACAAGAAGGCTGGAGTAGATATAGAAGCTGGATACAAGTCAGTAGAGCTTATGAAGGATGCAGTTAAGTCAACATTAAGACCAGAGGTTCTCGGAGGAATCGGCGGTTTCTCTGGAGCATTCTCACTTGCTAAGATTAAGGAGATGGAGGAGCCAATCATTTTATCAGGTACAGATGGATGCGGAACTAAGGTTAAGCTTGCATTTATCATGGACAAGCATGACACAATTGGTATAGATGCAGTTGCAATGTGCGTTAATGATGTTGCATGTGCTGGTGGTGAGCCACTTTTCTTTCTTGATTACATTGCATGTGGCAAGAACTATCCAGAGAAGATAGCAACTATCGTTGGCGGTGTTGCTGAAGGATGCAGACAGTCAGAATGTGCACTTATCGGTGGCGAGACAGCAGAGCATCCTGGTCTTATGCCAGCAGATGAATATGACCTTGCAGGATTTGCTGTAGGTGTTGTAGAGAAGAAAGATTTAATAACAGGAGAGAATATCAAGCCAGGTGATACACTTATCGGTATCGCATCAAGCGGTGTACACAGCAATGGATTCTCACTTGTAAGAAGCGTATTTACAATTACAGAGGAATCTCTTAATACATATTATGATTCACTTGGAACAACTCTTGGAGAGGCTTTACTTGCTCCTACTAAGATATATGTAAAGACTATGAAGTCAATCAAGAATGCAGGCGTTAAGGTTAAGGGATGCAGCCATATCACAGGTGGCGGTTTCTATGAGAATATTCCAAGAATGCTTCCAGATGGAGTAAGAGCAGTTGTCAAGAAGGACAGCTACAAGATTCCACCTATCTTTGAGATGTTACAGAAGGATGGAGACATCGAGGAGACAATGATGTACAACACATTCAACATGGGTCTTGGTATGGTTCTTGCAGTTGATCCGGCAGATGTTGATAAGACTCTTGAGGCAATCAAGGCAGCAGGAGAAGAGGGATACGTAGTTGGTTCTGTTGAAGCAGGAGAGAAGGGAGTTACATTATGCTAAGAATTGCAGTTATGGTATCTGGCGGAGGAACTAATCTTCAGGCTATTATTGATGCAATCAAGTCTGGTGAGATTACTAATACACAGATAGCGGCAGTTATAAGCAATAATGCTAATGCATACGCTCTCACAAGAGCAAAAGAGAATGGCATCAAGGCCATGTGCATATCACCTAAGGATTATGCGAGCAGAGATGAATTTAATGAGGCACTTCTTAATGAAGTTAACAGCCTTTCAGTTGATTTAATAGTATTAGCGGGATTCCTTGTTAAGATTCCAGAGAAGATGGTTCATGAGTATTCACACAGAATTATCAATATCCATCCATCTTTGATTCCTTCATTCTGCGGAGTTGGATTTTATGGACTTAAAGTTCATGAAGCGGCACTTGCAAAAGGTGTCAAGGTCACAGGTGCGACAGTACACTATGTTGATGAGGGAATGGATACAGGAGAGATAATTTTCCAGAAAGCTGTTGAGGTTCTTCCGGGCGATACTCCTGAAATCTTACAGAGAAGAGTTATGGAACAGGCAGAGTGGAAGCTTCTTCCAGCTGCTATTAATATGATTGCTAACAAATAATATACGAAAGGGCAGAGATTATGAAGGTATTAGTTGTAGGAAGCGGTGGACGTGAACATGCGATATGCTGGAAAATCAGCCAGTCAGACAAGGTTGATAAGATATATTGTGCACCAGGTAATGCAGGTATAGCACAGGTTGCAGAGTGTGTTGATATCAAAGCTATGGAGTTTGACAAGCTTGTTAAGTTTGCAAAGGATAATGCGATAGACCTTACTGTAATTGGAATGGATGATCCATTGGTTGGAGGTATTGTTGACGTATTTGAAAAAGAGGGATTAAGAGTATTCGGACCAAGAAAGAATGCAGCTGTTCTTGAAGGCTCTAAGGCATTCTCTAAAGACCTTATGAAAAAATACAATATACCAACAGCAGCATATGAGACATTTACATCTGCAGATGATGCAAAGGAATATTTAAAGACATCAGAATTTCCAATTGTACTTAAAGCTGATGGTCTTGCACTTGGCAAGGGAGTTCTTATATGTAATACACTTGAAGAGGCTCTTGAAGGTGTTGACGAACTTATGCTTGATAAAAAGTTTGGCACAGCAGGGGATACAATTGTAATTGAGGAATTTATGACAGGACGTGAAGTGTCAGTTCTTTCATTTGTTGATGGCAATACAATCAAGATAATGTCATCTGCACAGGATCACAAGAGGGCGCTTGATGGCGACAGAGGACTTAATACTGGTGGCATGGGTAACTTTTCACCAAGTCCTTTCTATACTAAGGAAGTAGATGATTTCTGTAAAAAATATGTATATCAGGCTACAGTAGATGCGATGAAGGCAGAGGGAAGACCATTTAAAGGTGTTATATTCTTTGGACTTATGCTTACTCCTAAAGGACCAAGAGTTCTTGAATATAATGCCAGATTTGGAGACCCGGAGGCTCAGGTAGTTCTTCCTAGAATGAAGAATGATATTGTTGAAGTATTTGAAGCATGTATAGACGGAACACTTGATAAAGTGGATCTTCAGTTTGAAGATAATGCATGCGTATGTGTTGTTCTGGCATCAGATGGTTATCCTGTTGAATATAAGAAAGGATATGAGATATTCGGACAGGAAAGATTTGAAGGCAGGGAGGGATATTATCTTTTCCATGCAGGAACGAAGTTTAATGAAGAGGGCAAGGTAGTTACTAATGGTGGACGTGTCCTTGGAGTTACAGCACTTGGCAAAAATCTTGTTGAGGCAAGAGCCAATGCATATGAAGCCACAGAATGGGTAACATTTGCTAACAAATACATGAGACATGATATAGGACGCTCTATTGACGAGGCAGCTGATAACTAATATATGTGCCTGGGGCAGAGATGTCCCAGGCATAAATTAACTAATGGAAATGGAGAATCGAATATGAAAGTAACTTCTGTTAAGGGAACTAATGATTATCTTCCTAATGAGGTTGAGATAAGAGATTATCTTTCAGATAAGATTTTATCAGTATATAAGGAGAATGGGTTTGAGCATATCACAACACCAATCATAGAAGATATAGAGAATCTTGATAAGAGTGATGGAGGTGAGAATCTCAATCTTATATTCAAGATTATGAAGCGTGGTGACAAGCTTGATAAGGCTCTGGAAAAGGGTGTTACATCACAGAATGAAAATGAGCTTGCAGATATGGGACTAAGATATGACCTCACACTGCCACTCAGCAGATATTATGCTAATAATAAGGACAAGCTTACAATACCTATGAAGTGTATCCAGATGGACAGGGTATACAGGGCTGAGCGTCCACAGAAGGGAAGACTCAGAGAGTTCATACAGTGTGATATTGATATCATTGGTTCAGAGTCAACAGATAGTGAGATAGAGCTTATTCTTACAACAACTAAGGCTCTTGATGCAATCGGAATGAAGAACTATAAGGTAAAAGTTAACGACAGAAGATTGTTAAGAGCGGTTCTTGCATCATTTGGATTTGCAGAGAGTGAGCTTGACAGTGTGTGCATAACATTTGATAAGATGGATAAGATTGGTCTTGATGGCGTCGTGGAAGAGCTTAATGAGAAGGGCTTCGATAGCAAGGCAGTTGAGAGTTTTAAGAATTTCCTTGAGAAGAAGGATTTCAGCCTTGATTCAGTTGCAGCCATACTTAAAGATAAGACACCAGCAGAGAGTCTTAAGCATATCATTGATACTGTAGGTGAGCTTACAGACAACGCATATGAAGTAGTGTTTGACCTTTCATTGGTAAGAGGACAGGGATATTATACTGGTACTGTATTTGAAGTTGAGAGTATTGATTTCAAGGGTGCAATAGCAGGTGGCGGACGATATGATAATCTTATCGGCAAGTTCCTGAATGAGAATGTTCCGGCAGTTGGTTTTTCTATCGGATTTGAGAGGATTTTCTCAATTCTTATGGAACATGGAATAGATATAACAAGCAGACAGAAAAAAATTGCTGTTATGTATGATGAGCAGGAGTTTATAGCTGCTGTTAAAATTGCAGACAAGCTTAGAAATGAAGGAAATATTGCATCATTGTATGTTAAGCCAAAGAAAATGGGCAAGTTTTTAGGAAAGCTTGAGGAGAGAAAGTACGATGGCTTTGTTAATGTGCAGAATGGTGAAGATGTAAGCTGGTTTTAGTTAAAAACAAAGGGGGACAAAAAATTGAAATCTATAGGTGCAAAAATTAATTATGTATTGTTATTGGTGTTTGTAATATGTGCAGCTGGTATTCTGATTGTTAATTCACAGATTAACAGTATGGGCAGTATTTCTAATGAAATCAGTCAGAAGTATATTGAGAGTGTTAAGGAGGTAGATACTATATCTGAGTATATAGTTAATCTTAAATCCCAGATGCTTGAGTATCTTCTTGCACCGGAAGACAAAAAGTCTTCTAAGCTGGGTGAGATTACAAAAACCCAGGGTGCAATAGTGACATCATTCCAGAAGCTGAAGGATAGCGCTGCGACTGACAGGGCAAAGGATGCAGTTACTAAACTTGAACAATCATACGGAACATATAAGGACAAATATAATTCGATTATTAAACAGATTGACAGTAAAACGATAACTGATGCAACTGCAATTGATAACCAGCTCTCCAAACTTTACAGTGCACTTGAGATAAGCGTACATTCAGTTGAAGTGCAAAATACTGTTAATACAGTACGTGCACAGAAATCACTTGAAAGCAGTACAACAACAAGCCGTATGGTCTTTGTGGCTGTCGGAGTACTTCTTGTTGCTGTATTTATTATAAGTGTTTTCTTTGCCAAATTCTGTATTACAAGACCAGCTAAAATTGCAACTAAAGAACTCCAGAATATTATACACGATATAGAAGATAACAATGGTAATCTTACTGTACGTGTTACACAAAAATCTAAAGATGAAATAGGACAGCTTGTAGCTGGTATTAATAAGTTTATTGAAGTTCTTGACGGAATAATATCAGAGATTCAGAACGACACAGCGGATGTTAAGAAGAGTGTTAATGTTGTTTATGGACAGATTGGAACAGCAGACAGCAATATTATGGATGTATCTGCAACAATGCAGCAGCTTGCAGCAGGTATGACAGAGATGTCTACAACAGCAGAGCATATAAGTGGTCAGACAGATTCAATAAGCCAGAGCATGGAAGACATAGCCAAAGAAGCGGACAATGGTTCAGCAATGGCAAAGGATATCAAGGTTAAAGCAGTCAAACTCAAAGAAGAAGGAATTGAGAGCAAAGAGAATACAAGTAAGATGGCTGACGAAATCAGAGAAGCGGTTAAAGCATCGCTTGAGAAGAGCAAAGATGTTGAAAAAATCAATGAACTTACAGATAATATTTTAAGCATATCAAGCCAGACTAACCTTCTTGCACTTAATGCATCTATAGAGGCTGCCAGAGCGGGAGAAGCCGGTAAGGGATTCGCAGTAGTTGCTGACGAAATCCGTACACTTGCTGATTCAAGCCGTAACACTGCCAACGATATCCAGGCAATAAGCCGTGATGTTACTAATTCAGTTGGTGAGCTTGCTGACAATGCTAACAAGATGATTGATTTTATTATCAATGTTGTAATGCCTGATTATGACAAGCTTGTTAATATAGGTGAGCAGTACAATGAAGATGCAGAAGATTTTGATAACATACTTCAGCGCTTCACTGATAATGCTACACAGCTTAAGCAGACAATGGTAGATGTTGCAACTCTTATCAAGGGTATGTCAGTGACAATCAGTGAGAATTCTGATGGAGTTACTATGGTTTCTAATAATGCCAGCGGCCTGACAGAGGGAATGAGCCAGATTAAGGAAGAAATGTTACATACTGAATCAGCAGCTGGCAGACTTGATGAAACTGTTGGACGTTTTACAAGAATATAGGAATGGGGGTAGCTTGATATGAAAAAGAAAGTATTACTGACAGTAGTGATGATGATGCTTATGTTTGCTCTTGCTGGATGTGGCAGCAAAAATAAAAATGTTACAACACTTATAATGGCTGATGTACAGGAAGGTGATCATCCAACAGCTCTTGCATGCGATAAATTTGCTGAACTTGTTAAGCAGAAGACTGACGGAAGAATTAACATTGAGGTGTATCACGGACAGACACTTGGAACAGAGGCAGAGCAGATAGCACAGGTAACAGTTGGTGGAATTGATTTCGTGCGTGTATCTTCACCAGTAGCTTCATATTATGATGATATAAAGGCGTTTCAGGCTTTGTATCTGTACGGAAGTGAAGATGATATGTGGAAAGTCCTCGATGGGGATATCGGCAATGAATTTTTAAAGGCACAGAAGTTAAAAGATAATGGTATTGAAGGACTTTGCTGGTTTTCAGGTGGTTCGAGAAACTTCTACAACAATGTTAAAGCTGTGACAAGCCCGGATGATCTGAAAGGACTTACACTCAGAGTTAATACTGATTCAATGTTTGCATTCCTTGAAAAATGTGGTGCAAAGGGTGTCAATGTATCATATGGCGACATTTATAATGCAATATCTGATGGAACAATTGATGGAGCTGAGAATAACTGGCCATCCTATATATCAACAGGTCATTACAAGGTTGCACCATATATAACAGTTGATGAGCATACAAGAATTCCTGAGATGATAGCAGCTTCAACAGAGACAATGAGCAGACTTTCCGCACAGGATCAACAGATTATACGCGAGTGTGCTAATGAGGCCAGTCATCTTCAGAGACAGTGGATGAAAGAGTATGATGAAAAGGCAATCAAACAGGCAGAGGAAGCTGGATGTACAATAACATATCTCACTAAGGAACAGGTTGCAAAATTCCAGAGTGTGGCAGAACCTGTTAATGAAAAGGTTAGTTCTAAATATATTAATATAATTAAGAAAATTAAAGCAGCGCAGTAAAATAAAAATATGTTATAATGGACAGAAGGATTCAGACTTCTGTCCATTTTGTGTTTTTAGAGGAGAATTAATTATGTGTTTTGATAATGTAAAAAAGAATTTTGGATTTGGCTGTATGAGACTTCCAATGCAGGAAAATGGCGAAGTAGATATAGAACAGACAAGTAAAATGGTAGATGAATTTATTGCACAGGGATTCAATTATTTTGATACGGCACACGGATATCTTGATGGCAGGAGTGAGCCAGCACTCAGAGAGTGCCTGACAAAGCGATATAAGAGAGAAGAATATATACTCACAGACAAGCTTACAATGTCTTATTTTAACAAGCAGGAGGACATCCGTCCTTTTTTTGAAAGTCAGTTAGAGGCATGTGGTGTAGAGTATTTTGATTTTTACCTTATGCATTCACAGTCAAAGACTGTATTTGAGTATTTCAAGAAATGTAAGGCTTATGAGACTGCACTTGAGCTTAAAAATGAAGGTAAAATTAAACATTTTGGAATATCATTCCATGATACGGCTGAGGTTCTTGATGAAATCCTTACAGAGTATCCACAGGTTGAGGTAGTCCAGATTCAGTTCAATTACCTTGACTATGACGACCCTGCTGTACAGAGCAGAAAATGTTACGAGGTCTGTCGCAGGCATAACAAGCCAGTGATTATTATGGAGCCGGTTAAGGGAGGTAATCTCGTTAATCTTCCAGAGTATGCAAAGGCAATTCTGGATGATCTTCATGGAGGAAGTCCTGCAAGCTATGCAATACGTTTTGCTGCAAGTTTTGATGGAGTTATAATGGTTCTTTCTGGAATGAGCAATATAGAGCAGATGAATGATAATTTAAGCTACATGAAACATTTCGTTCCATTAAACGACACCGAGATGGAAGCGGTAAGGAAGGTTGCAGATGTATTTCATTCTGAGCATATGATTCCATGTACAGCCTGCCGTTACTGTGTAGCAGGCTGTCCTAAGAATATATCTATTCCTGATTTATTTGCCTGTATGAATGAAGTAACAGTTTTCCACAACTGGAATGCAGGTTATTATTACAGAAAGGTATATACTGTGAATAATGGCAAGGCGGGTGATTGCATTAAATGTGGTAAATGTGAGCAAATATGTCCGCAGCATTTAAAGATACGTGACCTGCTTGTTCAGGTGGCTGATGAGTTTGAGAAGGTGGAGACATTATGATTTTATATCATGGCAGCAAAGATGTAGTAGAATATCCTGAAATAAGAAAAGCACAGTATAATAAAGATTTTTATTTTGGATTTTATTGTACGAATCTTCCAGAACAGGCAATTAGATGGGCAAGCCGTTATGGTGGAAAAGGATATCTTAATAGTTATGAATATACTCCTAATCCACAATTAAGATATTTGACATTTGAAAAAATGACTGAGGAATGGCTGGATTTTATTGTGCAATGCAGAAGTGGCAAGGCACATAATTATGATATTGTTGAGGGACCAATGGCAAATGATACAATTTATAATTATATTCAGAATTATATAGATGGCAAAATATCAAGAGCGGCATTTTGGGAGCTTGCAAAATTTAATCATCCGACACATCAGATTAGTTTTCATACATTAGCATCATTGGATACATTAAATTATATAAAAAGTGAGGTTGTATATGGGAACTAAAAATAATAACGCATTATTTTACACATGCAGTTTAATTGAATTTATAGGACGTGACAGAAAAAAACGCAGACAGGAGATAGTGGATAGTCTGGGTAAAAAGGTTATACAGAGAATTTATGAATATTCAGATGTGTTCCATTGTGAGCCAATAGAAAAGGTTGCGAATGAATTTATAAATGAACGCAATATAGAATTGGGAGATTTTGATAATATCAGTAATTGCCGGTATAGAGTGCCAGATTATTGGGATATCGGCGAGGTTTATGAAAGGTTAATCGAGGATTGTTACACAGATGAAGATATTCTTAAAGGCATATGGGATGTATATCACTCATGGATAAGCAATCATATATCGGATTATAATACAGATTTTTATTACCAGTCACGCGATTATATTGCGGCATGTTATAAGAAAGGAGAAGTGTTATAAAGATAATTGCTGTCATTTCTGAATTTCTAAAAAAGAGGTTTAGTAGTCAAACATAATAAAAACTAGTTATATACCACTACGAATCATGATTTCGTAGTGGTATAATTCATTAGAAAAATATGTATATATTTTATTTTGCTGCTTTCTCCAATGCCCCCTCAATTCCCTTCAATATAACCGCAGCAGTATATCTGCTGTCGGTATTATATGTAATATTCTTAGTGGAGCCTTTGTCGCACACCTCTTTAGCTAGCTCGTTGAAACATGAGCTGAGCATCGGATACATAGTTGTTATAGCTTCATCAGTGTACACAAGGTCAATGCTGTTGATGTTGTTGGCATCAACAGTTACCTTGATAGACATAGGCGAGTTGTCAAGTGATATAGAAGCTGTATATACGCCGGGAACATACATATCTTCGCTGGCTGTGTCTTTGGAAGAATCGCTGTTATCTGCCTGCAATCTATCGCTTGAAGCAGGAGCGTCAGGAGATGAAGCTGGTGCATTGTCAGGATTACCAGAACTGCCGCTGGCGGTTAATATAAGTACTACAGCAAGAACAATGGCGATAAGAATAGCAGCCCCGGCTCCAATAATCAATCCCTTAGGTATTACCCATATTTTTGTGCTAGAATTCATATGCATGACCTCGAATAAATGTTATTATATATATAAATGTTATTATTATATATTCAGTCGTAGATAGTATTATGTATCAAGTTTCCAGAAGGGAGATTTTTATATATGGCATTACAGCTTGTGCTAGGTGGTTCTGGAGCAGGTAAATCCACGTTAGTTATAGAAGATGTTATTCGCAGCTCAATAGATAATAAAGACAACAATTATATAGTTGTTGTGCCAGAACAGTACACAATGTCAACACAGCGAAAACTTGTTGAGAGCCATCCAAGAAAAGGTATTCTTAACATAGATGTTGTCAGCTTTGAAAGGCTTGCTTTCAAGGTATTTGCAGAGATAGGCGGCGAGAACAGACCTGTCTTAGATGATACAGGCAAGAATCTTATATTAAGAAAAGTGCTTGAGGACAACAGGAAAGATTTGAGATATTATGGCGGCAATATTAATCGTGTAGGATTTGTGTCAGAATTAAAATCTGTCATATCAGAGCTATTGCAGTACGACCATTCACCAGAAGAAGTGATGGCGATAGCAGACAGAATTGACAACAATGCGTTGCTTAATGCCAAGATGAGGGATATCGGGCTTGTATATGACAAGTTTAAACAATATTTACACGACAATTATATAACCTCCGAAGAGATACTCGATGTTTTATGTGATTACGTGGATAAATCAGATATTATTAAGAACAGCGAGCTTGTTTTTGATGGATTTACAGGATTCACACCTATACAGTATAAGCTGATTAAGATTCTGCTTGAAAATGCCAGGAAGATTACAGTTACAGTAACCATAGATGTGACAGAAAAGCCTAATGTCATGGATGGCATGGAAAATCTGTTTTTCATGAGCAAGGAAATGATAAATAAGCTTCATGCTATAAGTGATGAGGTATATAAAAACCAGCTTCCACTTGATGACATATTAGTTGAAGGCCCGTCAAAGAGATTTAACAGTGAGCAGTTGGCATTTCTTGAGAAGAACATTTTCAGGGGAAGATATGAAAGACACGACAGTGATAATAATATAAGAATATATAATGCCAGAACTCCCAAAGAGGAGATACAGTACGCTGCAAGCGAGATTATAAGGCTTACAAGACATGAAGGCTACAGATACAGGGATATAGCCATCGTTTCAGGTGATATGTCGTCATATGGCGTTATGGCTGGCAACATATTAAAACAGAATGACATTCCAGTGTTCGTGGATGCCAAGAAACCTGTCACAGATAATCCTTTAGTTGAACTTATAAGAGGCATACTTGAAGTGATACTAAAGAATTACAGCTATGACAGTGTATTCAGATATCTGCGTTGTGGTCTTACAGGCATAACAAGACAGGAGACAGATATATTAGAGAATTACTGCCTTGCAACAGGAATCCATGGAAGCAGTGCATGGCATAAGACATGGATAAGAAAAGGAAGGGCAAAGAATGGATTTGTTCTTGAGGACATGAACCGATTAAGAGAACAGATGATAGAGCCAGTGACAGCACTTGAGGATGTGTTAAAATGTAAGACATCAACAGTAAAAGACAGAGTACAGGCATTGTATGAATTTATATGCCGTCTCGGATGCTTCGACAAGCTTATGAAGCTGGCAGAGTCCATCGACAGCGAAAGCGAGTATGAACAGATATACAGAAAGACAATAGAATTATTTGACAAGATGGTTGAACTCCTTGGTGACCAGATTGTTGATATGTCCGAATTTAACAAAATTATTGATTCTGGATTTCAGGAGATTAAAGTCGGACTTATTCCGCCATCATCAGACTGCGTGATGGTTGGTGATATTGAAAGAACCAGACTTGATGACATCAAGATACTGTTTTTCTTAGGAACTAATGAGGGAATAATTCCTAAGAAAAATGATAACCGTGGTGTGCTTTCAGAGGCAGACAGGGATAAGCTTGAGAGCATGAATGTTGCACTGTCAGCAGATGTGAGAAGAAAAGCATTTGTACAGAGATTTTATCTGTATCTGATTCTTACCAAGCCATCAGACAGGCTGTATATAAGTTATTCTAATAAAGGTGCTGATGGGGCAGGAATCCTTCCGTCATATATAATAAGAACCATAAGACAGATGTTCCCAGATGTTACAGTGACAGAGCTGGGGGATGTGACAGAGCAGTTTGGCTATATAAGAATTCCTAAGGCAGAACTTGTATATGAGGAGAATAAATTCATAGAAGACCTTGGTGAGACACTTGCATTACAGTTATATGGTGATGTGCTGTATGGAAGCGTGTCAACATTTGAAGGCTTTACAGGATGCATGTTCTCATATTTCTTAAAGACAGGATTAAAGCTTGAGGAAAGAGATGAGTACAATTTTGCTGTGGCTGATTTTGGAACTATCATGCACAGTATTATTGAAAATGTGTGCAGACAGTTAAAAGATGAGAAACGCTCTCCAGGTTCGCTGTCAGCAGATGAGAGAAGGCAGATGATAGGGGAGACAATAGATAAGATTTCCAAGGATTATGCTGACGACATCTTATTTGATACGAACCGTAACCAGTTTTTAATCAAGCGAATGACAGAGCTGGCAGACAAGACATTGTGGGCAGTTGGAAAGCACATGGATGCGGGAGTGTTCGCACCAGATGCATTTGAATTTCCATTTGAGATGGACAGGGAGCAGATAGCACTTAATGAAGGTTATGCCAGAATGGTGATTAAGGGTAAGATTGACCGTATTGATATATGTGAGGATGATGATAATGTCTACGTGAGAATTGTAGATTACAAGTCAGGCAATTCACAGTTTGACCTTCTAAAGACATATTATGGAATTAAAATGCAGCTTGTGACGTATCTTGACGCAGCGATGCAGATTGAACAAAAAAGACATCCTGACAAGCATATAATTCCTGCTGGAATATATTATTACAACATGAGTGACCCTATACTTGATGTTGATGGAGATGCTCTTGACGATGAGAGTGGAACAATGTGCGATTTAGATGAGATGACTCTTGAAAAGCTTCGTCTGGCAGGTGCTACTAACAGCAATATTAACATTATAAAGATGATGGACAGTGAAGAACGCAGTAAATCTTTAGTAATTCCAGTTGATTTTAACAAGGACGGAAGTGTCAGAAAATCAAGCAAGGTATACAACACAGACCAGTTAAATGTACTTGGAAGATATATGGAACGTAAGATGAAGGATGTCGGCAAAGAGATTCTTAATGGCAATGTAGCTGTTAATCCGTACAGTTCTGGAACTGACAGCGCATGTGATTATTGTCCTTATTCATCAGTATGTGGATTTACAGATAACTTAAAGAGCGGTTTCAGATATTTAAAGAAATTTGAAGACGAGCAGATGTGGGAGAATATGGAGAAAGGGGTTGATGAGAATGGCAAACAACTGGACGACTAGCCAGAAACAGGCTATTGAAACAGGTGGCTGTAACATATTAGTATCAGCAGCGGCTGGTTCTGGTAAGACGGCTGTGCTTGTAGAGCGAATCATCAGAAAGATAACAGACCCTAAGAATCCGGTTTCCATTGACAGAATGGTTGTTGTTACATTTACTAAAGCGGCAGCAGCCGAGATGAAGCAGAGAATAAGACTTGAATTAGACAAGCTTATAGAGCTTAATCCGTCAGACCAGAATCTGATAAGGCAGCAGACACTTGTCAATAATGCCAGGATTACAACTATAGACAGCTTTTGTCTTGATATTGTGAGGAATTATTTTACAGAGACAGATATCGACCCGGGTTTCAGAACGGCTGACGAGGGCGAGATAAGGCTTATAGAAAATGATGTGATGAACCAGATGCTTGAGGAGTACTATACTGAGGCTTGCGATGAATTTACTGCGCTCGTTGATGCGTACGGAACAGGGAGAGATGACAGCAGGCTTGTCGATATAATACTTAAAATATACAGATATGCAAGAAGTTATCCCTGGGAAGATGCGTGGTATGATAACAGCCTTGCAATGTATGACACAGATGGGGATATAAGCGGTAACACATGTGTTAAGTATATGTGGGATAATATCAGAAAGATACTTGCTGGTTACAGGCAGAGATACGAAGAATATCTGAGTGTCTGCAATAGCCCGGATGGACCAGCACCATATACAGAGAATATCCAGCAGGATATGAATATGATAGATATGCTTATATCGGCAGATACATTTGAAAGATTTGTTAATCTTGTTAAAGTCAGCAGCTTTTCGACATTAAAAAGGTGTGTAAAGCCACAGAATGAGGATAAGAAAATATTCGTATCGAATGGAAGAAAAGCATTCAAGGAATATGTTGATAAGACTTTGAAAAAGATGATATCGGGAAGCATTGACAATATGAAGCGTGATATCGACATCAACCGCAGTGCTGTCTCTATGATGATTAAGCTTGCAAAAGATTTTTCATGCAGAATGATGGATGAGAAGAGAACAAGAAATATAATTGATTTCAACGATATGGAACATCTTGCGCTCAATATTCTTGTGCACAATGATAATGGAACACTTGCATATTCTTCTGTGGCAGATTCTTTGTCCGATTATTACAATGAAATCTTAATTGATGAGTATCAGGACAGTAATATGCTTCAGGAGCAGATTCTTACGGCGGTGTCAAAGAGCAGACGTGAAAATGTCAACAATAATATATACATGGTTGGTGATGTGAAGCAGAGCATTTATCGTTTCAGAATGGCTTGCCCGGAGCTTTTTGTGAATAAAAGCGACACATACGAAGACGTGGCTGATATATCTGGGACAGGTGTAAAAGATGGTGAAAAATCATGCGTTAAGATACAGCTTCAGAATAATTTCCGAAGCAGGGACAATATATTAGAGTCAACTAACTGCGTATTCAAAAGAATAATGACAAAGGAGTACGGCGGAATTGCATATGATAAGGACGCAATGCTCTATCATGGCGCTGATTATCCAGCGTGTCCAGAGTATATTGTCAAAGGTGATTTGCAGTTAGAAGCGATAGATTTCAGGAAAGACTGTCCGACAGAGATGCATGTGTTTGCAAAGGATGGGACAGACATGTCATCAGCAGAGGCTGAGGCGCAGGTGATAGGCGATGTCATTAAGAAGCTGATGAGCACAGAAGATGGAAAAGTGCATGTCGTGTCTGATAAGAATGTATCAGGTGGCTACAGACCCGTAAGGTATAGTGATATTGTTATTATATCGAGGACGATAAAAGATTTTGCACAGGTTATAGTAAACAGTCTTATGAATCAGGGGATTCCTGCGTACACAGAGAATTCCAAAGGCTTTTTTAAGGTTCATGAGATACAGCTTATATTGAGCTTTCTTACGATTATAGATAACCCTCTCAATGATATTCCTATGGCAGCCGTTATGATGTCATATTTTGGACAGATGACATCTAAGGATATGGCGGTTATAAGAAGCCTTGATAAGAAGAAAAAGTTATACGATATAATGAATATGGTTATATCTGACGAGGAAAATGACACAGATAAAGTTCATGTGGAAGATGGGCTTGCCGCTAGAATATCAGAGTTATGTGAGCTTATAGAAAGCTACAGGGTTAAATCCGATGTCATGTCTGTATCAGATTTGTTATGGGATGTTATGTATTCAACAGGCTTCTATGATTATGTGGGAACTATGCCATCGGGAGAGAGAAGACAGGCTAATCTTGATATATTGTTACAGAAGGCAGGAGATTTCGAAAAGACAAGTTACCGTGGACTGTTTAATTTCTTAAGATATGTTGAGAGATTACAGACATATGATGTGGAGCTTGGTGAGGCATCTGTGCTGTCAGAAAAAGACGATATTGTGCGTGTCATGAGTATCCACAAGAGTAAGGGACTTGAGTTTCCGGTTGTTATTGTGGCTGGAATGGGAAAGAGAATGGATCATAAAGATGCTGCCGGAACAGTAATCACACATCAGACCTATGGAATTGGCGCAGATGTGGTAAGGCTTGACAGCAGGACTAAAAGCCCGACTCTTATTAAAAATGCTATCTCTATGGCAATCAGAGAGGAAGATACAAGCGAGTTCATGCGAATCCTTTATGTTGCCATGACGAGGGCTAAAGAGAAGCTTATAATGACAGGCTGCGTTGGAAGCGCAATGGATTCAGCCATGTCCAAATGGGAAGCACAGAAGAACAGGCTTCTTACCAATGGCACATATGATTATTCAGAGATTGATGGCTGCACAAGTTTCCTTGACATGGTTATGCCGGTTGCCATGCTGTCACAGGATACAGAGGGCGATAATACATTTACAGTGACAGTACATGAGACAGTCGAGGAGCAGCAGGAGATTGAAGAAAAAGGACATGAAGAGAGGACTGTTCATGAAAGAGAGATAGAGCCGTATCCATATGAATTGAAACAGCATGTCAAGTCTAAGGTTACTGTTTCGGAGCTTAAAGCGGCACTTCACAGTGAAGATTTTGAAGATAAAGATATGCTTTCAGATGATGTCAGAAATGCCTGTGAGCAGGCTCAGGCTGAGGAACAGCCGGATATAGTGCCTAAATTTATGATGCCTTGCGGTGAAGAGCTTAAAGGAAACTTACGAGGAACAGCATACCACAGGATTATGGAATGTCTGATTTATTCAAGATTGCAGTGTGATGACAAGAAACAGGCAGAGAAGTCTGTCCAGAAGCAGTTAGATGATATGTTAAGAGATAAGCGCATCACAGCCGCACAATATGAATGTGTCAAGGCAAAAGATATAGCAGAGTATGTGATGTCTGATATAGGCAGGCGTGCCGCAGATGCTTATGAGGCAGGAAGCCTTAAAAGAGAACAGCCATTTGTGTATATAGATGATGAATCTATAGGACAGCTTGTTCAGGGTGTTATTGATATGTACTTTGAAGAGGATGGCGGACTTGTCATAGTTGATTATAAGACGGACAGAGTTTCTAAGAAGGATGGAAAAGACGTGCTGATAAGGCGTTACAGCGTGCAGCTTGACTATTATGCCAAGGCACTTTCGCAGATTACAGGAATGCCGGTAAAAGAGAAGGTCATCTATTCATTTACACTTGGAACGGATATAAGCCTATGATTATAAGAAAATTCTTGAAGTTACTGTAAAAATATTGTATACTTACAACAAGTATGGGAATTTGGAGGATATTATAATGAAGAGAACATATAGTGTTAAATATAAGAGCGCAAGCAAGAAGCTTACTACACCAGAGAAAATAGAGGCTGCAAAGCAGGCAATCATCAATGAAGCCAAGGCTGATTCAGTTGAGATTATGGATGATGGTCAGATTGTTACAATTGAGGCTGCTGATGACAAATTTACAGAAGTAATGAATGTTGTTGTCAATGTATTCCGTAAGATTGATGATAAGTCAGAGGTTTCTTATAAGTTTGCACTTAACCAGAACAAGTAAAATAATACAGGTAACAGAAAGCCTGTGATGCATCTGCATCATGGGCTTGCTTTGCGTATAGAGATATAGAGTTATTAGATTTTGAAAGGATATTAATAATGCCAGATTATAGTAAAGAGATTGAGAAAAGACGTACATTTGCAATAATTTCCCATCCCGATGCAGGTAAGACAACTCTTACAGAGAAGTTCCTTCTGTATGGAGGAGCTATTAACCTAGCTGGTTCAGTTAAAGGTAAAAAGACAGCAAAGCATGCAGTTTCAGACTGGATGGAGATAGAGAAGGAGAGAGGTATCTCTGTAACATCTTCTGTATTACAGTTTAACTATGATGGATATTGTATCAACATCCTTGATACACCGGGACATGAGGATTTCTCGGAGGATACCTACAGAACACTTATGGCTGCCGATTCAGCGGTCATGGTTATTGATGCATCCAAGGGTGTTGAGAAACAGACAATCAAGCTGTTCAAGGTATGTGTTTTAAGACATATCCCTATATTTACATTTATTAATAAGATGGATAGAGAAGCTAACGACCCATTTGAGCTTCTTGACGATATTGAAAATGTATTGGGAATCAGCACATGTCCGGTTAACTGGCCTATCGGATGCGGCAAGGAATTCAAGGGTGTGTATGACAGGAATACTAAGGAGGTATCACTTTTCAAGGCTGCGATGAACGGTCAGAAGGAAGTTGATACTAAGAATATTCCTGCCGGTACAGATGAGCTTAAGGCAGAGATTGGCGATGGCTTTTACGACAAGCTTAATGAGGATATAGAGCTTCTTGACGGAGCAAGTGCGGATTTCTCACTTGAGGAGGTTCAGGCTGGTAACCTTACACCTGTATTTTTCGGTTCAGCCCTTACTAACTTTGGTGTTGAGACATTCCTTCAGCATTTCCTGTCTATGACTACATCACCACTTCCAAGAAATTCTTCTAAAGGTCTTATCGACCCTGTTAAAGAGGATTTCTCAGCATTTGTATTCAAGATTCAGGCTAATATGAATAAGGCTCACAGAGACAGAATTGCATTCATGAGAATATGTTCAGGCAAGTTTGAGGCTGGAATGGAAGCTAACCATGTGCAGGGCGGCAAGAAGATAAGGCTTTCACAGCCACAGCAGATGATGGCGCAGGAGAGACACATAGTTGAGGAGGCATATGCCGGTGATATTATCGGTGTATTCGACCCGGGTATATTCTCTATTGGAGATACAATATGTACTTCTAATGAGAAATTCGCATTTGAAGGTATTCCTACATTTGCACCAGAGCATTTTGCAAGGGTACGTCAGATGGATACAATGAAGAGAAAGCAGTTTATCAAGGGTATCAGCCAGATTGCACAGGAAGGTGCTATCCAGATATTCCAGGAGTTTAATACTGGAATGGAGGAGATTATCGTTGGTGTTGTAGGTGTTCTTCAGTTTGAAGTTCTTGAATACCGCTTAAAAAACGAGTACAATGTAGATATAAAGCTGGAAACTCTTCCATATGAGCATATCAGATGGATTGAGAATCCAGAGGAGATTGATGTTAACAGAATTGTTGGTACATCAGATATGAAGAAGATTAAAGACTTAAAGGACAATCCACTTCTCCTGTTCGTTAACAGTTGGAGTGTTAACATGGTTCTTGAGAGAAATGAGAATCTTAAGCTTTCTGAATTCGGAAGATAGATTCTCTGTCAGGCTTTTGGAGGATTATTTTGAGATACATTCACAATTATTTAGTACAAAAGAATACAAGAATAAAGAAGATTGTCAGAAAAACTGTGGCAGCAGTATCGGTGATGGCACTTGCATTTACATCGGCACTGGCTGTACAGCTTCCTGCGGTTAACACTGAGGTGGTGTACGCAGACCAGACAACATCATCAAAAGGACAGATATCTAACGGATGTACTAATGTTAATATCCGTAAAGGCCCGGGAACATCATATGCTTCATATGGTAAGTTTAATGGTGGATTTCAGTTTGATATTTTAGGAATTATCAGTACTTCTGAGACTTATAAGTGGTACAAGATAGGATTTACACTGAATGGTTCTTATAACATAGGTTATGTGTCAAGTGACTATGTCACAGAGATTAAGAATTATACATATGAAGAGAACACAGATTTTGAAAGCTATCTGACTAAGCAGGGATTCCCTGAATCATACAAGCCTTCATTAAGACAGCTTCACGCGCAGTATCCTAAGTGGAACTTTGTTGCCAAGAAGATTAATGTCTCGTGGGATGATTTTATCGATAATGAGAATGTCAGAGGACGAAGCCTTATATATGGCTCTGCGGTAAGTTCGTGGAAGTCTATTGAGTCAGGATGTTATGACTGGAATACAGATACATATGTAGCTATGGACAGCGGTAACTGGGTTCAGGCATCAAGAGCACTTATTGAATATTGTGCTGACCCAAGAAATTATCTTAACTCAACTAATATATTTGCATTTGAGTCATTATCATATGATTCATCTACACATACAGTCGATGGCGTTAACAATGTGCTGTCGGGAACATTTATGGCTAATTCGAGCCATGACCTTACATATAATGGAACAAATTATGCTAATTATGCAGCGGCTTTGATATATGCAGCATCAAGAAGTGGTGTAAGCCCATATCATCTTGCAACAAGAATTTTGCAGGAGCAGGGAACTAATGGTGCGGGAAGCTCTATATCAGGAACTGTAGCTGGATATGCAGGATATTATAACTATTATAATATAGGAGCTTATGCTGGCGGTGGTCTTACAGCGGTTCAGAGGGGACTTAAGTATGCCGCATCTTCAGATTCAGCAACACTCCGTCCATGGAATACAAGAATGACAGCACTTATAGGTGGTGCAGTATTTGTCGGACGTGGCTATATATCAATCGGACAGAATACAATCTACTATGAGAAGTTCGATGTTCAGAGTGGTGGTTATTATCACCAGTATATGACTAACATATGTGCTGCAATGAGCGAATCAGTCACTGCCGCCAAGGCATATTCAGAGAGCTTCAAGCAGAGCACAGCGCTTACATTCTATATACCAGTGTATAACAACATGCCATCAGGCGCATGCAGCCAGCCAACAGGTGATGGTAATCCTAATAACCTTCTGGCTGATATAAGTGTCAATGGCAATACGCTCACACCTTCATTTAACAAATACACATCAGAATACAGTGTTATTGTTGGAAGCGGTGTGTCAAGTGTAACGGTTAACGCATCGGCTATATCAGATAAAGCAAAGGTATCTGGAACTGGTACATATAACTTAAAATATGGCGTTACCGAGATTAATATTAAGGTAACTGCCGGCAATGGAACAGTAAGAACGTACACGATTAATGTTGCCAGAGGTAATTCACAGAGTGGTTCAGACGGAACAATCTCTTCAAGCACATACTCTATTGATATGGAGAATGGATTTGTGACAGGAATCACGGCTGGAACACAGGCAGACAGCGTGGCGGGCAATATTAAGGTTGTTAACAACGGAAAGGTTGTCATCACAGATTCTGATGGAAATGTCAAGTCAGGAAATGTAGCAACAGGAGATGTGGTTAATGTATACAGCTCATCTAATAGTAAGATGGCAAGCTACAATGCTGTTGTTAAGGGCGATGTCAATGGCGATGGTATTATTGATATTCTTGATATTGTTAAGATTAAGAACCAGATGCTTGGTAATTCAGAACTTAAGGGAGCATACATGAGTGCGGCAGATATTGATAATAATGGTTCTGTTGACCTTATGGATATTGTCAAGGCTAAGAGCCTGCTTCTTGGAGACTGATGGAGGTAATATATGAAAAATGTTAAATCGGTTATATCGGTGATGATGTGTGCCATTGCTGCCATATTAGTATGTATAATTTTTAATACTTCTGATGTGTATGCGGCATCAAGCGCATCTATATCAGTCAGCGGCACAAGTGGTAATGTTGGAGATCAGGTTACTGTCAATGTCACAATATCATCTGATACAGAGATTGGAGCTACTAAGATTAACCTTATATATGATGCAGATTCACTCCAGTATGTATCTGGTGGAGACTCAGGTTCCGCAGGTACAGTAGTGTGGATTGATATTGATACATTTAAGTCAAAATCAAGAAGCATCACATTCAAGGTATTAAAGGCAGGAGACAGTACAGTCAGCGTATCATCTGGTTCATCTGTTGCATCACTTGCGGGAGATTATATGCAGGTCAGCGCAGGTTCAGGCAAGGTTACAGGTAATGCACCTAAGACCGCATCATCTGATAATCTTCTGTCGTCGCTTAAAGTTAGTCCAGGTACACTGTCACCAGCATTTTCTAAAGATGTGACAGAATATACCATGACTGTCGGAGCTGATGTTGCAAAGCTTGTAGTTAGTGCTACAGCGAACAGCTCAGCAGCAACTATATCAATATCTGGAACAAGAATGGATCCGGGTGATAACAAGACATACATAACTGTCACAGCGGAGAATGGTACTAAGAAGACTTATACAATCAGTACTTATAAAGATACATCGACAACAACAACTGAACCGGCAGCATCAGAGCCAGAGACACCTGCTGAGCCGGTTGTCCCAGAGGAAGGAGCTAAAGAAGTCACAGTTGGCAGCATGAAATATGCAGTTGACGGAGATTTTGAGGCACACCCACTTCCTACAGGCTTCGAGGAGACAGAGATTGAGATAGATGGAACAACAGTGAAGGCTGCCAAAGGATTTGGTGAAAAGCTTACGTTAGTTTATCTTGTATCTATGGATGGCGAAGGCAAGGCTGGATATTATATATATGATTCAGTTAAGAAGTCATATGACCTCTATATTGATATGGAGCAGATTGAAAGCCATTATGCATATCTTCCTGTAACTGACGGAATGGAGATTCCTGCTGGATTTGAGATTGAGACAATCAAGATTAACGATACAGATGTTGATGTGTTAAAGCCAAGTGGAAGAAAAGAAACTGCTGAGTTTTATCTGTTCTATGGTATTGACAGTGCTGGTAATTCAGACTGGTTCGTATATGATACCAAGTACAATACAGTACAGAGATTTTTCTTTGATGGTTCAATCAATGAATATTTCAACGATTCGCAGATAGAAAATGCAACAGTAGCTGCTGCATCTTCAAATGCCACAACATCTGATTTCAATGACCATTTAAAGACAATAATAGTTATCATATCACTTGTACTCTGCGTTATATGCCTCATTATAGCTATCGTGAGCGTAAACAAAGCTAATAAGAGCAGGTATTAGTGAATTGTACAACACTTCGCTAAACCACTACTTTTTCTGAATGGATAAAAAAGTTGCGAAAAAATCCAAATTTTCATTGAATTCTGGATTTTTTCGCAACTTTTATTTGTTTTAAGCCAATATCATTTATTTTATATTAGAAAGTTGGCGGATTTTGGATTTATTATGTAAATTCATGTCATTTACGCCATATAGATAGTCCTATGCCATCCCCTTTTTCTTAATATCATGTATCACAAAAGCCGCCACTACACATGACAAAGCTGCTGTCAGGATATTGCTGGCACCCATTACGATACCGACACTCTCGCTTCCGAGAGTTGTAAAATTCTGCAATGCCCATAAGATAGGGATTCTGAATACAAATACACGGCAGAAATTACAGAATAATGTAAGCTTTGTCTTGCCAAATCCAAACAGAAGAGCCATAACAGCAGAATTGATACCTAAAGGAACACATCCACCGAATGAATCATATCTGAACACTCTGATAATTGTCTGCTGGAATTCAGTGTTAAAGCCTTCCGTACTGTTGGCAAAAAGCCATGTGATAGGATCAATAAATACATTTAAAAGAATATATCCTACAAGTCCGATTGAGGCATTGATAATTACCAGCCTCCAGAATGTACCTAACGCACGCTTGACGTTGCCGGCACCGAGGTTCTGGCTTATTATCGCAGAGCCGCCATCCTGAAATCCGTTCTGGCACTGTGTTGTTATACCATTGATATTGTTAGAGATACCAAGCGCACCGACAGTCACAGAGCCGTATTCCTTGCTCATTGAATTGACAACAGTCTTTCCAAGCGCAAATGCAACCTTTTCAACGATTACAGGAAATGACAGATTCAGCATCGGATTAACGACAAGCTTGCTGAAATGAATACTCTTTAAGCTGAATGTAAATGCATTGTTGCCGCTTGTAAGATTACGTATCGCCATTATGAAAAGGAAACTCTGTGATATTACGCTTGCAACAGCAATCATTGTTATGTCTGCGTTAAGTCCATATATGAATATGGCAGTTATAGATAATTTGAGTGTTATAACGAACATGTTAAGTCTCAAAATTCTCTTGGAATTGCCTCTTGAACGCTCGATTGCTATGTATACATTATTAAAGAAGCTGAGCACTGTAGAGAACAGTGTTATTATAAAATATTTAGTTCCAACAGCTATGAAATCCTCAGGAGTTCCGGTAACTTTAAGGAAGAGCGGTGTTACCGGGATAAGCAGAAGAACGATAGCTGCAATGATACTGCATATGGCAAGGAGGGTGCTAAGACGCTTCTTTACAAGCTCGTAGTCGCCGGCACCATATGCTTCACTTATCTTAAGAGTGCTTCCGACAGCAAGACCGGTTCCGACCGCACTAATCATGTTCTGTATCTGTGACAGATAGGCAACTGCTGATACGGCGACCGCACTTACATGTGATGCCATCATTGTATCGAGAATGTTAAACATATGATTGATTAGCTGAAATGCTGACAGTGGAATACACACATAGAATATTACTTTCCATAGATTTCCGTTGAGGGCGAAATCCCTGAACTTTTTGTCTTTTTCTGATAAACTTGCTTCGCCATTTACCTGTTCCATAAGTACCTCTTTTCTAATGGATGTCTTAACATAGATTTTACTATTTTAATAATAATATATAAAAACTGTATTCACATTAAATAAAGTGTCTGTTTATAACATAATTACAGAAAAAACGCATTAATATAAAACCATGTGCATGACATATATTAGTATAAATGTGTTGTCTGGGGCAAAAAAATGGCGTATAGATATAGTCAGAAATTAGAAAATCTTCTGGTTGTCAGCCTTGAATCTTCCATAAGAGAGAGGCTGGCATCAGATGATTTGTCGGCTGGTGTGGATGAGTCAGGGGAGAGATGGGAGATAATTGTAAAATATTATGCAAGGTCTGAGGAAGAATTTGTAAATCTTATTACAGCCAATTATCCGGGCAGTGAAGTGACGGCATTGCTATGTAATTATGCCATTATAGTGACGTCGCATGATAACATTAATCTTATTGCAAATGAGCCTTTAGTTGAATACATAGAGAAACCTAAAATATTATATTTTGATTTAATTAATGAAAAGCGTGAGAGCTGTATTCCTTCAGGAGCTGCTATAACACCAGTTTACAGCGCACAGGAAAGAATAGAAGGACTTAGTGGTCGTGGCGTTATAACGGCTGTTATTGATACCGGAATTGATGTCTCTGACAGGGCGTTCAGGAATAATGATGGAACGACAAGGCTTATAAGGCTGTGGGATCAGCAGAGTGGCAGAGTATATGATGACATGGATATCAATGACGAGCTTGCAATGAGCAATAACCCTGCAATTTATGGCGACAATCAGGCATTGTTCTATGATTATTCCAATCATGGCATAAATGTGTGTAAGATAGCATGTGGTAATGATGGTGTGGCATATGGTTCAGATATTATATTTGTAAAATTAAGAAGGTCAGATGATGGATTTACTAATACAACGGATATGATGAGAGCTGTTGATTACTGTATAAGAACTGCGGCAGAACTTGGAATGCCAGTTGCAGTCAATATAAGTTATGGAAGCAATTACGGCCCGCATCTGTTTGACGATATACAGACAGCTTATATCAATGATGTGAGCCGTGTGTGGAAAAGCATTATATGCGTTGGGAGTGGCAATGAGGCACAGGCATCAATCCATGCATATGTAGAGATTGCGCAGGCGGAGACTAAGACAGTCGAGCTTGCGGTAAGAGACTATGAGCAAAGCATCAATTTTGCAATATGGTTCAGTGCGCTTGACGACATAGATGTGACACTTGTTTCTCCAGGAAATGTGTCTTACGCAATTCCAAATGAGAGCATGAGGGTACACAGAACAAGGCTTGCAGATACGCAGGTGATAACCTATACAGGTGAGCCAAAGCCATACAGCGAGGCAAGGGAAGTGTATGTCGGCTTGAATGGTGATGACTATGTGACAACTGGCTTGTGGAAGCTTGTTTTTAAAGGTAATTATATAAAGAATGGAAGTTTTAACATATGGATGGCATCTGCTGTGACACTTAATCAGGGAACAGGATTTTTACGGCCTTCGGTTGAACTTACATTTACAATTCCATCGACAGCAGACAGCGTGATAACGGTCGGTGCTTATAACAGTGCCACCATGACACCGGCGGCTTTTTCCGGGAGAGGTTATGCTGTGGAGACAGGATATGCGGCAATAACCAAGCCGGACATATCCGCACCGGGTGAAAATGTATATGTTGATTCCACCAATGTTGTGACAGGAACATCATTTGCGGTTCCATTCGTGACTGGAAGTGCGGCACTTCTTATGGAATGGGGGATAGTGAATGGCAATGATGCGTATATGTACGGCGATAAGCTGAAAGCTGCATTAAAAAAGGGAGCTGTGCAGCTTCCCGGTCAGCCCATACAGTCGTCTGTTACAGGGTGGGGCAGACTGTGCCTGCGCAACAGCATTCCCCGCTGATTAATAGGTGTTGACGTATATAAGATATTTGAGTAAAATGTACAAGTTATGAAAAGAAGGAAAGAGGGGACTTATGAAGTATTATGCAGTAAGAAAGGGGCGCAAACCAGGGATATATACGAACTGGGATGAATGTAAGGCTCTTGTGACTGGATTTAAGGGGGCTGAATACAAAAGTTTTACCCAGAGAGAAGCTGCACTTGAATATATGTCAGGAGGTGCGGCTGTTTCTGTCGAAGAGGCAGAGGCATACAGCTTTGTAGATGGTTCATTTAATCAGGCGACAGGTGTATACGGATATGGTGGTTTTCTTACATATAAAGGCGAGAAATATATTCTGTCAGGCTGTGGTGATGATGCGGAGATGGCATCTATGCGAAATGTGGCAGGAGAGGTGCTTGGAAGCATGGCTGCTGTTGAAAAGGCATTAGAATTAGGAATCAGAAGCCTTGATATATATTATGATTATATGGGAATCAGCATGTGGGCGACTGGTGAGTGGAAGCGCAACAAGAAAGGCACAATAGCTTACCACGATTATATACAGTCAGTTAAAGATAAGATTTCGTTGAGATTTGTAAAGGTCAAGGGCCACTCAGGTGTTGAGGGCAATGAGGAAGCTGACCGTCTTGCCAAGAAGGCAGTAGGTATAATATAGGAGGATATTAATAATGGAAATTCAGATATTACATTGGTTTGAGTCATTGCACAACCCAATACTCAATCCTGTTATGTATGCGATTACTTCACTTGGAGATAAAGGTTTATTCTGGATACTTATGGCAGTACTCTGCATGACGCTTCTGCCTAAGAAATACAGAAAAGTCGGATTTACAATGCTTATTGCGCTTGTGCTTTCTGTTATATTCTGCAATTTAATCATGAAGAATATATGGCACCGTCCAAGATGCTTCTGGGTTGACGGACAGCCACTTACAGTAAACGGTGAATTTGAAAATCTCTATAATATATTTAATTCAATAGGTGATTATTCATTCCCATCAGGACATACATCAGCTTCATTTGCCGCAGCATTGGCTGTATTTATGTGGAGAAAGAAGGAAGGTATATATACAATCGTTCTTGCCGCACTCATCGCAATATCGAGATTATATCTTACAGTACACTATCCAACAGATGTACTTGTAAGCCTTATCCTCGGAAGCCTTTACGGAATAGCCGCATATTATATAGCCAAATGGCTGTTCAAGAAGTTCCCTGCATTCGGTGAAGTAATGGAGGGAAGGGCAAGCTATAAAACACTTATACATAGACAAAGTAATTAATAAAAATCCCAGATTTGAGAGCTGACAGCAAAAAGCTGTCTCCCAGTCTGGGATTTAAATATTATTGCAATGTAAACCACACTGTGCTACTATAATATTAACTTTTATAAAACGCTTTTATAAAAGTGGATTATGATTCATGACATGGAGGATATATATGAAGATATACAGTGTTGATGATGATAATTTTAAGCAGTACGGAAGAGTTATCAGAAGTGTAGTTACAGATGATGTGATTAAA
>URGC01000011.1 GCA_900547255.1 uncultured Eubacterium sp.
AAAAATACATTGTAGATTCATTAACTGAACATGTTTTATCTTACTTTGCAGCTCATAAACTGGATAAACCTGATATAAGCTGTTTTCCTGATGGAAACTCGCTTCTTGCAGACCCGGATATAGCCGATATTATATTATTAGATATAGACATGCCGGGCATTAATGGCATATCTGTAGCAGACAAACTTAAACAGAGACATCCCGATATAATTATCATGATAATTACAGCTCATATGCAATATCTTGATAATGCTATGAAGATTAATGTATTCAGATATATCTCAAAACCAATTGATATCAATAGATTATATGATAACCTTGGCGAAGCATATAAAACTGTTAATTCATGTCATAACAGCATAAGAATCAAAAGCAAAGATCAATACGTTGTAATACGTAAAACTGATATCATATTTATAGAGACTGATAAACGTGGTACACTCGCCCACACTACACATGGAAATTTTATTTCCAATATGTCAATTAATCAATGGCTCACTGAACTGACTAATATTTGCTTTTTTCAAACACACCAGAGTTATATTGCTAACCTTGAATATGTTCATCACTATGACGGCTGTGTCATTCATTTTCTTGGCACTGATGAAACAGCTATGATATCCCGCCGCAATATACAGCTTTTTAATGCCAAACTCATGCAATATCTTGAAAATATGAGGTAAAACATTATGAATCAGATTAATTATTTAATTTTATCTATATTTACATATATACTTGAAGGATTAATTCTACTGATGTATTGTGAAAAGATTTTTCATTCTACTCATTCACTTAGATGCAGAACATCTGTCATATTCCTGTCATATTTTATATGTGCGCTCGCTGGAATCTTTCAGAACACTTATGTTAATACTGCTGCTTTCCTTATATCTACGTTTATTATCATATTCAGTATGTATTCTTACAATTTTAAAATTACATGTATACATACATTTATAATAACACTCGCCATGATAAGCACAGAATTAATAGTTTTTACATTTATACCTGACTATGGTACTAATATATATTCATATGTTGATGAATTCAGTATTTATCTTATGTATTATATATTAAGTAAACTTTTGTATTTCTTTGTACTATTTATAGCTTCTCATATTGCTACAAAAATTGATAGCACGAATTCTGGATTTACACTTGACACAAAACAATTTCTTCTCTTATTTGGAATGATTGCACTATTCTGTCTTATTGCAATCATTCTTCTGAATATTATGATTAGTCTGCCATTAAGAGGATTGTTATATGCTTTGATTCTGACATGTTCAATCGCCATGATTCTCTTTGCGCTTCTTATAACAGAACTATACTATTACATTGAAAAACAAAATAGTGAAAAGTATGAATTGCAAACACAGCTCCTTATAGAACAGGAGCTTGTATCAAGTCGTAATTCTATCATTAAGCAGGACGAAGACCAGAAAATTCTCATACATGATATCAAAAAGCATCTGGCAATAATTAATTCAATGTGTACATCCAATGATACAGCACACATATCAGAATATATCAATACAATCCTCAATTCAGATAGCCTGCATACTAATCGTGTTGTAAGTGATAATGCTCTCCTTAATGCTATTGCCAACAGATATATAACTAATTGTGAGGCTGACGGAATCTCCATGAGAACTGATATTAGAACTAAAGTATGCGAATTTATGTCTGATTACGATATGACATCTTTATTCTGCAATCTACTTGATAACTCATATGAAGCCGCACACAAATCCCATCGACATGAGATAGAGCTTAATATAAGATATACAACTGATTTAAGAGATATAATTTTAGTAACCGTCCGTAACTCATGCGCAGAAAATCCATTTGATAAATATGGTAATCTGATATCAACCAAAGAGTCTCCTGCAAAGCATGGTTATGGTATTAAAAGCATTGAACGTGTCGTCAAAAAATATAATGGTAATATGAGTATGTACTTCGATGATGAAACATCAACATTTCATACAAACATACTATTCTACAAAGATTTCATTCCAAACTGGCATAATGAACACAGCGCATTACCATCAGAAAATGTTATTTAATCTCCTCCAGCAGCGCAGCTCTCTGCTCACCCTGCATAAGGGTCGTACTGTACTGGACAAATTTTGCACTTGTGTTACTGATAAGATACTCACTTGTCTTTCCATTCATGGATAATCCTGTCACTAACACAAGTATCTGCGATGAATCCATGGCATCCTCCGCAAAAGAGAATGCATTATCTATCTTGACCGCAATTGACTTATCATCACTGTCCTTATCTATAAGAGTTGCTATTCCATCAAGCAGCAGATTAACAAGTGACATTTTCTCATCAAATCCAGCCTTCATAGCGCGCTGGTATACCGAGCTGTCAGCTTTGCCATCAAGTATATCGCTCACCCTGTAATCATCTTTATATTTGTTATACAAATCATAATATACCGTAAAATCCCTGGATATCTCTATATCCTGAAGGAATTCATGAATTGTATCATATGTGATATCTATACCAAGCTTCTCGTATATGTAGATAAGATTGCTCATATCCTCCCAGCCTCTTGCAGTCACAAAGCTTAGTCCATCCACGTCACTTGCTATGTGATAAAAATTCTTAGGTCGTATATCAAGATAACTGATGATTGAGCCATGTATATGCCTCTCTATAGCATATCGTTTCCATACTGCGAGGTCTGCCTCAACTGTTATCTTACGCACTCTGTCCAGCGTTACCATATCAAATTCACGCACAGAGCGGTTATATTCATGTGGATTGCCAGCAGCCACAATTATCCATCCTTCTGGCAGCTTCTGATTTCCGAATGTCTTGCACTGCAAAAATTGCAGCATCATAGGAACAAGAGTCTCAGACACGCAGTTAATCTCATCAATGAACAGAATTCCTTCACGCTTCCCCTCATATTTAATACAGTTATACACTCCTGCAATTATCTCGCTCATAGTATACTCTGTCACAGAATATGTCTTTCCCTCATATTCATCTTCGCTTATCATCGGAAGTCCAACCGCACTCTGTCTTGTATGATGCGTAATTGTATATGACACAAGTCCTATATTGCACTCATCCGCAATCTGCTCCATAATCTGTGTCTTACCAACTCCCGGAGGTCCGATAAGGAGTACTGGTCTTTGTCTTATTGATGGAATTGCATACTCTCCATTATCATCCTTTAGAAGATATGCATGTACCGTATTAATAATCTCATTCTTAGCTTCTAATATATTCATAATATTTCCTCACAATCATCTAACCTGTATGTAACCGCCCACGCTGGCACTGTGTCTAAATCTATATCCTTAAAATATACAAATGCAGTCTTATAATCTGGCATCTTCATAGGATATATCCCCTTGCCATCTGTGAAATATATCACGCCGCCAAGATTATCGAATTCACCATTCTCAATCATCTGGTTGATATAATTAAATGCCGGTCGGAAATCTGTATTGCCGCCGCCCTTAATTGTAAACTGTTCAAACATTGTATCAATATCGTCAACACTTTCCAACACAATATCCTTAGTCACCTTATCATCGCATTGTATAATATGAAGTCTGATTTGTTCAAAAAATGTATTGTCTGAACTAAGCATAGACAATGTCTCATTGAGAAATCTCCTGATAAGCTCTCCACTTGTAGAATAACTCGTATCAAGTACAATAACAAATTCATATATTTTACGTGATTCTCTCGTTTCAAGAGGTTCAATCAGCGGTATATTGCCATATGTGCGAAGTCCATAGCTGTAATAAGATAAATCAAATTCCTCTGGATTAATAATCATCTCTTCCCTTAACTGTGTAAACCTTTTAAGGAATTCCCTATATGAATACCTGTTACGTCTTCTTATAGAGGCAAGTATCTCCTCTTCATTATCCTTATCTCCGCCCTGGCTGTTTCTCTTTAACTCATCCTGCCTTGCCCTGTCTTCCCACTGCTGCCTTACATCATCTGGAACTGCCTGTGGTGACTGGGGTGTGCCATTGTCATCCGGCCAGAATACATGGTCATCTGTATAAAATTCCGCATACCACTTGTTAAGCGTTGCATCATCAATAGTAATTATCCAGTTATAAACCTGTGCTGCACTGACAATTCCATTTTCTTTCATATGCTCATATATCTTCTGTCTTGTCCAGCTTATTATTCGTCTTGTGCATGCTTTATCAATCCTGTCAATAATATATTCCACGCTTATATCACATGCAAGATTCCACAACTGTTTATTCCTGCTGCCACGTATCCACAGGTGTGAATATATACAGTGAAGCACACTGTGAAGATATACTCTTTGAAGAAATAAGACATTTTTCTTTAAAAGTTCACACAGCTTGTCAGAATTAAAATATATATACATTCCATCTGTGCCATACACTGATATATTATCATTCATACAAGGCACTAAAGCCGTCAGCGAATTCTCCATATACCTAAGGTCAATATATATCTCTCCACGCACATACTCTGTAATACGCTTTCCTATATCTGCCTGCCATTCACTCTCTGTCTGGATATGACGTCTGGATTTAAGTATACTTATGTCCTTATCTTTGTCCATTGTAAGTATCTTTGAACTTCCATATGTCCATTCATTACCTACACAAAGCTTCTGTCCATACACATAATCATCATTGTTAAGAATTCTGCTGACACACAGGAAATCAAGGCTCTCTCTGTCTTTTGAATGAACCACAATTTCCATTATCTGATGTCCGTTATCTTTAAGGTATTCTGTATACATCTGTCTGGCTTCTGACTTTAACAATACCGGTTTTCCAAGTCTTCCTACCGCCATCTTAAACAATGTCGTCACATTCTCCATTCCAGACGCTTTCTTAAACACCTCATCATACCGTGCTATATCTATAACACCATTATTAAAGCACTGTCTTGCCCTGTAGCCCTCACCCTCAAGCCTTAGCTCAAATATATGTGCAGGTCCTATCTCCTCATAGCTGTCTATATACTCCGGATAATAAAATATTCCATCCTTAAAGCTGACATTAACGCCCTGATTAAGCTGGCTTAACAGAAATTTCAAGCCTGTCTGCCCGTCAGAATATGCATCAATATGCACGCTGTTAAGTCTGGTACAATTCATGAATACATCACTGCCAAAGCTGGTAAGTCCTGCACCTATTGATATCTCTGTGAGTTTTCTGCAATTATAGAAACAATAGCTGCCAACTAATGTAACTGTATCTGGCAGTACTACTCTTGTTACATACTCTCCGCTAAGCTCATGGTACGCCTCATACTCTTTGGATGCATTTATCATGTCCGATTCTTTCAATGCATCACTGCTAAGCCTGTTAAACGAAGCAAAGCAATATGCATCTACTTCCGTAACAGGTTTTCCATCTATAGACTCCGGTACAACTGCCACATTGGCTGTGCCATATTCTCTCATAAGCACAACATGGTCATCACACACACGATATATACATACAAAGCTGTTATTATTCTGTTGGCTCTTTATATTAACTCTCGCTATCATAGATTATTCCCACTTAAAATCACTTTAGGATATTATCACATTTTCATGAATCACTTTCAAGGTCATGTTTATATTTTTATGAATCCCAAAAAGAGACATCCTCAGTTGCACTAATCAGCGTACCTCTGAAAATGTCTCTTTGATTATTTATAATAATAAATACTTATAACAAAAATTCTTATTGCCTATTTACAGCAGCTTCTTCATACTGCTCAAGCTTATCGCTATAGTAGATGTATTATGAATAAGTGCTGATGTTGTAGGTGCAAGTATTCCGCACACACCAAGTCCGATAAGACCTGTATTAATGACAACAATCTTTCTGTAATTAGAGCGGATTCTTGCCATAAGCGCATCACTTATATCCTTTAAGACAACAACCTGGTTAAGGTCTTCTGCGCTTATTGTAATATCAGCTATCTCTCTTGCTATCTCAGCTCCATCGCTTATCGCAATACCAGCATCTGCGGCTGACAATGCAGGTGAATCATTAATTCCATCACCTATCATAATAACCTTTCTGCCTGCTGCCTTTTCCTGCTCGACAAATCTTGCCTTATCTTCTGGCAATACTTCTGAATAATACTCATCAACACCAACTCTTGCGGCTATAGCTGCGGCTGTTCTCTCGCTGTCGCCTGTCATCATGACTATCTTATCAAATCCTGCCTTATGAAGCGATTTGATAACTTCTGGTGCTTCCTCTCTCAATGGATCTTCTATACAAAGGACTGCTGCAAGGCTTCCCTCAATAGCCATATAAAGATGTGAATATTCTTCTGGAAGCTCGTCAAATGTACTCTTCATACCTTCTGGTATTGTACATTTCTCATCTTCAAATACAAAATGATAACTTCCGATAACAACCTTCTTACCTTCTACACTTGAAGATATTCCATGCGCAACCACATACTCTACCTTAGAGTGCATCTCCTCATGGACAAGGTTTCTGTCAATTGCTGCATTGACAACTGCCTTTGCCATAGAATGTGGGAAATGCTCCTCAAGACAAGCAGCAAGACGAAGAAGTTCATTCTCTTGCTGTCCATTAAATGAAACAACCTTAACAAGTGTTGGCTTAGCCTTAGTCAGAGTTCCAGTCTTATCAAATACTATTGTATTTGCATCAGCAACTGCCTCTAAGAACTTACCACCTTTAACTGTTATCTTATGCTGTCCGGCTTCATGGATTGCATACAATACTGATATTGGCATAGCCATCTTTAATGCACATGAATAATCAACCATAAGCACTGACAATGTCTTAGTAATATTTCTTGTAAGAAGATATGTAAGAGCTGTACCGCCTAATGTCCAGGGAACAAGCTTGTCAGCAAGATGTTCAGCCTTGCTTTCAAGACCAGACTTCAACTTCTCAGAGTCTTCTATCATAGATACAATCTTATCATATCTGCTTGCTCCGCCTGTCTTAGTTACCTTAACTGTAAGCTCGCCTTCCTCAACAACTGTTCCTGCATATACAGATGAATCAATTGTCTTTCTGACTGGCACAGACTCGCCTGTGAGTGCAGCCTGATTAATCATTCCTTCGCCATCAACAACCACACCATCAAATGGTATTACATTGCCCATGTGGACTATAACCATATCACCTTCATGGATTGTATCAGCCTCAACTAAAACTTCTGTCTCAGAAGTCTTAAGCCATACTTTTCCAACATTAAGTGACATTGATCTTGCGAGGTCACCAACCGACTTCTTATGTGTCCACTCCTCAAGAAGCTCTCCTATACTGAGCAGGAACATAACTGAACCTGCTGTATTGAAATCTCCACGTAAAATAGACACACCAATTGCTGTCGCATCAAGAACTGGCACCTCAATCTTTCTGTGTGCAAGACACTTGATACCTTCGCCAATATATTTGAACGAATTAACAGTATTAATACATGCCCTGATAGGAAATGGAAGCAGAAGCTTCTTTCCTAAATGAAGCATGACCTTGATCATTAATTGTTCCTGATAATGAGAATTCATCTGTCTGCCAGAATTATCCAGTAACTGCTGTGGCACGTTCACTTCATTATAATGAAATGTTGCAATAGCCTTTACAATATCACTGCGGTCTGTATCCTCTGAATTATATACAATAACAGCATCACATGTTCTTTCATATACCTTAGTTGATGTGACACCTTTGATATTCTCTATGTAATACTGCAATATATCAGCCTGTTCAAAGCTCATGCGGCTCTGTGCCATATGGATTCTTAAACGATTCTTAGATTCATTCTTAATAATAAATTTCACTATTAATCAGATCCTTTCATCAGACTTATGCCAATTACTCTTCAGTCTTTTCTTCGTCCTGAATCTCAGCAGCTTCTGCAGCGGCTGCTCTCTCTTCATTAACATTAACAGCATCTGCATAGATATCGCTGCAGTTCTCCTGAATAGTGTTAGTTGTCTTCATAACGCAGTCCTTAGCTCTTAAAACTGCTGCTGTACACTGTGTATATACCTTTTTAGCATCCTTGCTTGATAAAATCTTAATTCCTGCTGTACCAAAAAGTACTCCACCAGCGAATGTTCCTACCTTTTTCCAGTTAATTTTAGCTAAATAATTTGTCATAATAATATCCTCCTTTGGTTAGTCATTACTTACACTTTTAATATATTTGTAAATATTTACCTTATTGGTTTCTTGTTAAAATAGCACGATATTTTAAACATTTCAAGCATTATTTTCTTATTGAGAAATTATTATCACTTGTGTGCTATATAATCAAGAAAGCAGTTCTTCAGCATAATATACTGACTGCATTGCATCCTTGCCATAGAAGTCTGCTCCTATCATATCTGCATACTCCTGTGTGAGTACGGCTCCACCAACCATCACCTTACACCAAGGTGCTGATTTTCTAAGCTGCTTGATAGTTTCCTCCATATTGACAACTGTTGTTGTCATAAGTGCGCTGAGTCCACATAATGGTGCATGTCTGTCAACTACTGTGTCAACGATAGTCTCCGGTGGGACATCCTTTCCAAGGTCTACAACATCATATCCATAATTCTCAAGAAGCACCTTGACAATATTCTTACCTATATCATGTATATCGCCTTTGACTGTTGCAATGACGATAGTCGCCTTCTTTTCCTGAACAGAGCCATTCTTCTGCATGAACTCCTTAATTGCCTCAAATCCAGCCTTGGCTGCCTCTGCACTCATAAGAAGCTGTGGAAGGAATACTGTACCTTTCTCAAATCCCTTACCAACTATATCAAGCGCAGGAACAAGCTCCTCATTGATTACAGCCATCGCCTCTTTAGTCTCAAGCTCTTTCTGTGTCGCCTTGAATGACTGGTCTTTAAGTCCCTTGACAATACAGTCTGTCAGGGTAAGTTCCCCATTTGACCCACCTGATGAAGAAACTGCACCGCCTCCTGCCTGCCCAGAACCGCCTGACGCACTGCTGCTGCCAGATGAGCTTCCACCATTAGAACCTGTATTAGTCGCCGCCGGCGCAACTCCTGGGGCGACAGCATATTTCTCGATATAGCCCATACACTGTGTATCAAATCCACCAAGAACACAGTATGTGTCGTATGCCTGACGCATAGCTGCTGAATTAGGATTAATAATACCAGCAGATAATCCCGCGCTCATCGCAAGTGAGAAAAATGCTGATGTTATAATCTCTCTCTGAGGAAGTCCGAATGAAATATTAGATACTCCAAGTACTGTCTTACCGCCCTGTTCCTTGATTCTTCTCACAGTTTCAAGTGTGACATTGGCAGAATTATCATCTGTACTCATTGTCATTGTAAGTGCATCTATAACAATATCTTTTCTGCTGATTCCATAACTTTCAGCAGTCTTATATATCTTCTCAGCTATAGCAAGTCTTCCCTCTGCTGTCGCAGGAATACCATCCTCATCAAGGGCAAGTCCTACTACAACGCCGCCATATTTCTGCACAAGAGGGAATATCTGCTCCATAACCTCTTTCTTGCCATTAACAGAATTAACCATAGCTTTTCCGTTATACATCCTGAGAGCTGCTTCCATAGCTTCCGGATCAGTTGTATCTATCTGTAATGGAAGTGGAAGAATACTCTGTAATTCGTACACAGTACGCTTCATCATGGCAACTTCATCTATCTCTGGAAGTCCTACATTGACATCAAGGATATGTGCGCCAGAATCAGCCTGCTTAACGCCCTCTTCAAGAATATATTCCATATTGCCTTCACGAAGTGCTTCCTTGAATTTCTTCTTACCTGTCGGATTAATTCTCTCACCGATAATAACTGGCTTATCTCCAAGAGTAACAGCCTGTGAATATGAAGTGACAATTGTATAATCCTTCTCTGTCAAAGGTTTCACTTCCATATCCTTACACCTGTCAACCAAAGCTTTGATGTGTTCAGGAGTTGTTCCACAGCATCCACCTGTAAACAATGCTCCAGCCTCAACGAATGGAACCATATCTCTCGCAAAATCCTCTGGTGTGACATCATATACCGTCTGTCCGTTCTCATTTCTTGGAAGACCGGCATTAGGATTAATTATAAGAGGAATTGATGCATACTGCGCCATCTCCTTGAATATAGGAAGAAGTTCCTTAGGTCCAAGGCTGCAGTTCATACCGATGGCATCTGCGTGAAGTCCTTCAAGCAGTGCAACAACTGCCATTGGATTTGCTCCTGTAAGCATCTTGTGCTTCTCATCAAATACTGCTGTAGCAAATACTGGTAAATCGCTGTTTTCTTTAGCTGCAAGCACTGCTGCCTTAAGCTCGTACAGGTCATTCATTGTCTCTATAAGAATAAGGTCTGCTCCTGCCTTTACACCAGCCTTGACAACGTCTGCAAATATCTTTACCGCATCCTCAAACTCCAGTGTTCCCATAGGTTTAAGAAGCTTTCCTGTAGGTCCCATATCAAGTGCTACATAAGCCTCTCTTCCACTCTGTCTTATACCTTCTCTTGCGTTGGCAATTCCGGCAGTAATTATCTCTTCAAGATTATCTTCGAATTTAAGTCCATTGGCACCAAATGTGTTGGCAAGTATTATGTCTGCTCCTGCCTCCGCATATTCCCTGTGTATCTGTACAAGTACCTCTGGCTTTAAAAGATTCCATGTCTCAGGAAGCTCACCTGTTCTAAGCCCTCTTTTCTGCAAAAGAGAACCCATGCCTCCATCAAAAAACAGTAATCTTTTCCCCATCTCCTGTCTTATATCCGTCACAACTGACCTCCTAATTATCTTCTATATGTACAGTCTATTTTGCCACATGCCTCGCAGCCTTCCAGAACACATCTGCTATTCTTGTCACTAAGTCCCATAACGGCTGACACAGACTTTTCAGGGAGCATTATATCGCCATCTGACAATACAACACCTATAGTCTTAGGTGTATTCAATACAGATAAGAATTGTCCCTGTATATTAAGAGGAAGGTCTCCGTAACCCGGACTGAATCTCGGTCTAACGTACAAACCTTCTTTTAACATCTCTTTTTCTATTCTTTTCTGGCACTCGTTGCAATAGCCTTCAATAGCCGCAGCAGCCGTTGCCTGAAACACAGCCGCTTTAGCTATATTTAACTTTAAGTACCTGTTAAGCATCCTGTCCACGTCTGTTCCAAGAGTTGCCGCAAAAAATATAACCTCACTGCAATCCTTAAGATTCTTCGCAAGACTGTTGCTCTTAACTCTTATCCCTGCCGCCTCTATATAATTATCGTCACTTATAATAAGCTCAAACCGTTGGCTGACAGACTTAGGATTTGCAACTTCATGCACCTGTTTCATACAGTCATGAACCATCTCCATAACTGCATCATCTGCTTTATTCTTTCCATATCCAAGATATCTTAATATCTCTTTTTCATTAATATCCATATATTAATCCTGATTCTTTCATCTGATGATTAATGTATACATGCTTTAAATAATAGCTGAAAGATTATCCATAATTCCCTTTGCAACTTCTGGCTTGTTCATTGAATATACATGTATGTTATTAACTCCATTAGCGATAAGGTCAATTATCTGGTCTGTAGCATATGCTATTCCTGCCTGCTGCATAGCCTTAGGGTCATCACCAAATCTGTCTACAATGCTCTTGAATCTTTCTGGAACATTGCATCCTGATAAAGATACTGCATTAGCGACCTGATTAGCTCTTGTTATAGGCATAATTCCCGGAATGATTGGAACATATATTCCTGCTTCTCTTGCCTTGAATAAGAAATTATAGAATATATTATTATCAAAAAACATCTGTGTTGTAAGGAATTCGCATCCTGCATCAACCTTTTTCTTGAGGTTAAGTATATCTTCTTTCTTAGTTGCAGCATCTGTGTGTCCTTCTGGATAACATGCTCCACCTATTGAAAATCCGCCAAATTCCCTAATATCTGCAACAAGCTCTGATGCGTAGTGATAATCAACAAATGGCTCGCCATCGAAATCCTTAGGCTTATCGCCTCTTAATGCAAGAACATTAGTAACTCCTGCCTCTTTCATATCTGTAAGTGCTGAATGTATGCTTTCCTTAGTTGCTCCAACACATGTAAGATGAGCTATAGTTGTTATTCCATATGTATCCTGTATTCTCTTGGCAATCTTTAATGTATTGCTTCTTGTGCTTCCACCCGCACCATATGTAACACTCATATAGCTAGGCTTCAATTCAGCAACACCAAACGCTGCCTTCTCTACCTGATCATAATTAACATCCTTCTTTGGAGGAAACACCTCAAATGATAATGTGACATTGTCTTTTCCAAGTATACTGCTAATCTGCATTTCCCTATCTCTCCAATTCTATAGTATTCTTAATATACATGAGCATGAAGCCCATGTGTTTTCTATACACAGGAAAGCTTCCACAGGCAGCTTTTCTGCATACGCAGGTATCTAAATAAGGGTATGTAACACGAATTTACACACCCTTATACAATATTATTTTTTAACTGAAATGTCAAGATTTCCAGCCATTCAGCCGGCCTGTATTATCATATTATTACTTTGTAAATAATGGTGTAGAAAGATATCTGTCACCTGAATCTGGTAATAATACAACAATATTCTTACCCTTATTCTCTGGACGTCCTGCAAGTATAACGGCTGCCTTTAATGCTGCACCTGAACTGATTCCAACAAGGATACCCTCTGATGTTGCAAATCTTCTGCCTTCATCAAATGCATCATCATTCTGTATCTTTATTATCTCATCATATATTGATGTATCAAGTGTCTCTGGAACGAATCCTGCACCAATTCCCTGAATCTTGTGTGGGCCAGCCTTACCCTCTGATAATACAGGACTTGTCGCTGGTTCAACAGCAACTATGCGGACATCTTTATTCTGCTCTTTAAGATATTTACCAACGCCTGATACAGTTCCACCTGTACCAACACCGGCTACGAATATATCAACATTGCCCTCTGTCTGTTTCCAGATTTCTGGGCCAGTCGTTCTGTAATGAGCTGCTGGATTAGCCATATTCTCAAACTGACCTAATATAACTGAACCAGGAATCTCATTTTTTAATTCTTCAGCTTTCTCAATAGCACCCTTCATGCCCTTAAATCCATCTGTAAGAACAATCTGTGCGCCATACGCTTTAAGAAGATTACGTCTCTCAACAGTCATTGTCTCTGGAAGTGTAAGAATTGCCTTGTATCCCTTGGCTGCTGCAATAGATGCAATTCCTATTCCTGTATTTCCTGAAGTTGGCTCAATTATTGTTGCACCCGGCTTTAAAAGACCTTTCTGCTCTGCATCCTCAATCATTGATAATGCAACTCTGTCCTTAACTGAACCGGCTGGATTAAGATATTCCATCTTAGCAATAATATTGGCATCTTCAATGCCAGTTTCTCTCATATAGTTGTGAAGCAACAGCATGGGTGTCTCTCCGACAAGCTCTGCTGCACTGTCTTTAATGTATTTCATGTGTTCCTTCCTCCTGATTAACCTTTAATATATTCAATTGCCGAGTTAACAGCATTAGCACCATCTGCTGCCGCAGTGATAACCTGACGCAGCTTCTTTACCCTGATATCTCCTGCTACATACAGTCCTGCCTTGGAAGTCACGCAGTCCTCTCCTGCTGGTACATAGCCTGATTCATCACATACGCCAAAGTCTTCAATAAGCTCTGTCTGTGGAAGCATTCCTATAGCTACGAATATTCCGTCAACTGAAAGCTCAGTTCCATTATCAAGTGTCACAGATGATACACGCTCATCACCGCCAATCTCACTTACATTGGCTTTTGTGATAATTGTTACATTTTCCTTTTCTCTTAACTTCTCAATACTTGCTGGCGCACATCTGAACTCGTCTCTTCTATGGACAAGATATACATGGTTACAGATGTCCGATAAATACAATGCATCATCAACAGCAGTATCACCGCCACCGACAACTACAACATCTTTGCCTTTAAAAAATGCGCCATCACACACTGCACAGTATGATATTCCCTTGCCGATAAACTTGTCCTCATTCTGTGCACCAAGCTCACGCTTACGTCTTCCTGCCGCATAGACTATCGCTTTAGCTTCATCTGTGCTGTCATCATCATAGACAACTGTCCAGATATTATTGTCACATTTTAACTCTTTGACTTCTTTATTAACGAACTGTGCGCCAAGCTTTTCAGCATGTTCCCTGAATGCTTCTCCAAGGCTGAATCCGTCCATTCCCGGAAGTCCAAGATAATTATCAACTTTGTTACTCTCAGCAATCTGACCAGTTCCCATATATTCTTTCTCTACAATTACTGATGATAAACCTGCTCTGCTGGCGTATACTGAAGCACTTAATCCTGCCGGACCGCTTCCTATAATAACTAAATCTAGCATATAACTAACTCTTCCTTAGCTGCATCTGTTCCCTCGATATGGAATGAATTAAGAACTGGGTTAGCATCATCCATAAGTGAAAGAATCATATAGCTTGCCTTGCTGTCATAAGCAAGTCTCTTGTCCTCATCAGATGGTCTTGAAGGTGACTCTGGATGAGAATGCCAGTTGCCAAGTGGTGCATATCCATTAGCGCGCATATCCTTAACTGCTGCAAGCTGTTCCTTAGGGTCTAATGAGAAATGCTCATTAGAATGGTCGATATTAGTAAGGACGTACACCTTCTTGATTATCTTATCTCCATTCTCTATAACGCCTGCGATAAGTCCACAAGCCTCCTCTGGTACACATTCTCTTGCATGTGCAAGTATTGTTACATAATCAGCCTTGCTTAACTTAATCATTGATTACTCCTCCACTTTCTTAACAACGAGTGTATATGTTCCATCTTCATTATTGACAAGTTTTAAAATCTGATGTCCCTCTTCCTTGATACTTCTAGGAACATTCTGTACTGGCTCGCCATCGTTCATTCTTATTGCGATTACCTCACCATCATCAAGCTCATCAATTGCTACCTTTGCCTTAACAAATGTTAATGGGCAAACCTTATCTGTTATATCTACCTGATCGTCAATGTTAATTCCTGCTATTTCCATGTTATTAATCTCCTTTAGTTAATCAATTATTTTAATCATCTTAGTCACTGGCAATTATTAAGCCTGTTCTATCGCCTGTCTGAAATCTTCAATCAAATCTTTAATATCCTCTATTCCGACACTAATTCTTATAAGGTCATCAAACACGCCTGCTGTGACCTTCTCTTCCTCTGTACTGTGTACATTAAGAGTTGATTCTGGATGAATTACAAGTGTCTTGGTATCACCGATATTAGATATGATAAGTGGAAGCTTTAATGCATTCATTATCTTAAATGCGCGCTCTTTGCTTCCTGTTCTGATTGTTATTATTCCACCGAATCCATTCTTTAACTGTGAAACTGCGATATCATGCCATTTACTGCTCTCAAGTCCCGGATAATTGACTGTTATATCACTGTATTCATTCTGGAAAAACTCTGCAAGCTTAATAGCGTTATCACATATTCTTTCCATTCTAAGTCCTAATGTCTCAATTCCTATAATGTTAAGGAATGCGTTCTGAGGTGCGAGGCAGGCTCCTGTATTTCTAAACAAGCCATTTCTTAACTTAGCTGTATAAGCGTATGGTCCAAACTTCTTAAAATCTTTCATTCCTGGATATTTATCTGTATCCCACTTGAATTTACCGCTGTCTGTTATAACACCACTTATCGCATCACTGTTTCCATTGATATACTTTGATGATGAATTCATAACTATATCAGCACCCTGTTCAAGAGGCTTTACAAGATAAGCTGTCGCAACCGTATTATCAATTATAAGTGGTACGCCATGCTTATGTGCTATCTCAGAAAGTGTCTTAATATCAGTAACGTCAAGTCTTGGATTACCAATTGTCTCTGCGAAGTACAATCTTGTGTGTTCATTAGTAGCTGTTTCAAACTGCTCCCAGTTATTATTCTCCACATATCTTGTTGTGATTCCAAATGCTTCAAGGTCTCTGAAAAGGTCTATGCTTCCTCCATAAAGACTTGCACTCGATACAATCTCATCTCCCGCCTGAAGTATATTGCAGAATGCGTTGAACAGTGCAGCCATACCTGATGCACAGGCAACACTCGCAATCCCTCCCTCAAGGGCTGTCATTCTCTTCTCAAATGCATCAATTGTAGGATTGCTTATTCTTGTATAAGAAAATCCCGGTGCCTGATTATGAAATATCTTCTCTAATTCCTCTGCTGAGGAATGACAGAATGCACTTGACTGATATATAGGAGTAACTGTTGAACCAGTATTCTTATCCCCCAAAAAATCTCCATGTAATAATGCTGTATTAAACTCCATGACTTTCTCCGTTTCCACTGTATATTAATTTTAATTGCGACTAAGGATATTATTCCTATCAGTTTAATATGAATTAATTGTACTCTTTCACATAAATTTGTCAAGAACTTTATCCCAACTTTTGTAAAAAATGGTTCCGGGAACAGCCCCGAAACCATTTTATTATGCATACGTAATGAATCTAATCAATTATTCTGATATAGCCTTAAATGCCTCATCAAGGTCTTCGATAATATCATCGATATTCTCTGTACCAATTGACAGACGGATTGTGTTAGACTTGATACCCTGCTCAATAAGCTCCTCTGCATTTAACTCTGAATGTGTTGTGCTTGCTGGATGGATTGCAAGTGACTTAACGTCTGCAACATTAGCAAGAAGAGAGAATAATTCAAGATTATCAATGAAATCTTTAGCTGTCTTCTCATCACCCTTTATCTCAAATGTGAAGATAGAACCTGCACCGTTAGGGAAATACTTCTTGTAAAGTCTCTGCTGCTCTGGGTCACTTGTAACTGCTGGATGATTAACCTTCTCAACTAATGGATTCTTTGAAAGGTAATCAACTACTTTAAGTGCATTCTCAACATGACGCTCTACTCTTAATGATAATGTCTCAAGTCCCTGTAAGAATATCCATGAAGATATTGGAGAGATGCATGCACCTGTATCACGAAGAAGGATTGCACGGATTCTTGTAACAAATGCTGCTGGACCTGCTGCATCTACGAAGCTGATTCCATGATAGCTCTCGTTAGGCTCTGTGAGCTGTGGGAACTTGCCAGATGCCTTCCAGTCAAATGTACCGCCATCAATAATAACACCACCGATTGTTGTACCATGTCCACCGATAAATTTAGTAGCTGAATGAACTACGATATCTGCGCCGTACTCGATTGGTCTGATAAGATATGGTGTTGCAAATGTTGAGTCGATAACAAGTGGAATTTTGTGTGCATGTGCAATCTTAGCAACAGCCTCAATATCTGTAACTTCTGAATTAGGATTACCAAGTACCTCGATATATAATGCCTTAGTATTCTCCTGAATTGCATCCTCAAAATTCTTAGGATCAAGTGGGTCAACGAATGTTGTTGTTACGCCATAATCAACGATTGTATGTGCAAGGTAGTTATATGTACCACCATAGATGTTCTTAGCTGCAACAATGTGGTCACCTGCAAGTGCAAGGTTCTGGATTGTATAAGCTACTGCTGCTGCACCAGATGATACTGCTAATGCTGCTACACCGCCTTCAAGTGCTGCAATTCTTCTCTCAAATATATCCTCTGTTGGATTAGTAAGTCTTCCATAGATATTACCTGCATCCTTTAATGCAAATCTGTCTTCTGCATGCTGTGAATTATGGAATACAAAGCTTGATGTCTGGTAGATTGGAACTGCTCTTGAATCTGTAACTGGATCTGCGCTCTCCTGTCCAACGTGTAACTGTAATGTTTCAAATTTTAAATCTCTGTCTGCGTAATGTTTCTTTGCCATAGTTATGTTCTCCTTTTATATGTTAAATTTGATTTAATCTGCTTTCGCTTTCGATGTGATTATATTACCCTAACATAAGCAATTTGGCAATTTCTAAAAAATTATAGCCAGTTATAGTTTTATCCTATAGCCAAGTCACTTTCTGTTAAAATACATTTATCACGCAAAATATCCACCACATACAGGTACTGCACTGCCTGCACATGATGGATATTTCTCCGGCTGTCATCTGTTTAATCAGTCTTAGCTGCAAGGTGGTTAGCAGCCGCTTTAGAAAGCATATTAATAAGCACTACCAGAACAAGAAGCACTACTGCGGTTGCATATGCCTGATTAGTATTAAATCCTTCTCCCGAAAGCATGTACATATGAACTGAAAGTGTTCTTGCTGAACCAAATAAGCTGTTAGGAACCTTTGCCATAGTTCCGGCAGTGTATATAAGTGCCGCTGTCTCACCAACAATTCTACCTATCGCAAGTATTACACCTGACAGTATGCCAGGGACTGCCGATGGAAGCACAACCTGAAATACTGTACGAAGCTTTCCTGCTCCAAGTCCAAAGCTTCCTTCCCTGAAACTGTCTGGCACTGCCATAAGTGCCTCCTCTGTCGTTCTCATAATTGTAGGAAGTACCATAATCGCAACAGTGAGCGCACCTGAAAGTATTGATAACTGCATATGACACGCTGTTACGAAAAAAAGCATACCAAACAATCCATATACGATAGATGGAATTCCTGAAAGTGTCTCCGCTGTAATTCTTACTACCTTGACAATCTTATTGCCTCTCTTGGCATATTCAACCATATATATAGCCGCAAATATTCCAAGTGGTGCTGCAAATAAAAGTGCAAGTGCTGTAAGAAGCAGTGTATTGATAAGTGATGGAAGCATAGAAACATTATCTGAATTATACTCCCATGCAAACAGGCTTGGTGTGAGATATGGAATACCTCTTACAAGTATATACACAATAAGGAAACCAAGCGATGCAACTGTTATAAATGCAGCTACATATGTAACCAGTCTTATAAGAAGAGAGACCGGGTGTTTTGAATACGTCTTAAATATGTTTTTCATCTCTCTTCCTCCTTACTGCTTATCTCTATTCTTTAATATTGAAAACAATGTATTGATTATAAGAATAAATACGAACAGTACAACACCTGTAGCAATAAGTGCCTCTCTGTGAAGGTCTGTTGCATATCCCATCTCTATAACAATATTAGCTGTCATTGTACGTATACCTTTAAGGATTCCCTTTGGCATACGTGGCTGATTACCTGCAACCATAATAACTGCCATTGTCTCACCTATCGCACGTCCTATTCCAAGTACTACACCTGCCATAATTCCTGATTTGGCAGCAGGTACAACTGTAAGATATACGCTTCTTTCATGAGTAGCACCAAGCGCAAGTGCACCCTGGTAATATTTCTCTGGAACCGCTCTTATAGATGACTCTGATACATTAATTATAGTTGGAAGAATCATGAATCCAAGCAGGATTGATGCTGTAAGGATACTGTTACCGTCTCCACCTATGTAATTACGGACAAATGGAACGATAACACACAAACCAAAAAAGCCATATACAACTGATGGAATACCAGCCAGAAGCTCAACTGCCGGTTTAATTATTTTATATAGATTCTTAGGGCAGAACTTTGCAAGATATACTGCTGTAAGAATACCTATCGGAACACCTATAATAACTGCGCCTGCTGTGATATAGATACTTCCTATAATCATAGGAAATATGCCATACATATCATTTCCCGGTTTCCATGTCTTACCAAATGCAAAGTTGAATAAACCAATCTTCTGCATTGCTGGTATTCCATTGGCAAACAGGAATATACATATTAATGCAACTGATATAATAGATACACATGCACAAAGCATGAATACTATTTCCATTACTTTTTCTTTTACATGACCTTTATTCATAAACTCTTCCTTCTTACCATCATTAGCTGGCTGCCCCATAAGAAGCAGCCAGCTCTAAATATTTATCCAGATTACTGAACCTGGCTCCAGTCTGTTGTCTGACCTGTGAAGATTGCCTTAACCTGTGCAGATGTGATGCTGTCAAGTGAATTATCCTTGTTAACAATTACTGCGATACCATCAATCGCAATCTTAGTATCTTTAAGACCCTTTGCCTTCTCGCTGTCCTTAAGCTCTCTTGAAGCCATACCGATATCAAGTGTTCCCTCTGCTGCCTTTGTCATACCTGTTGTTGAATCTGACTGCTGAAGTTCAAGTGTTACATTAGGATTAACCTTCTTATAAGCCTCGATAAGCTTCTCCATAACTGGTGTAACTGATGAAGAACCGCCTACAACAACCTTGCCTGAAGCTCCGTTAGATGTGAATGCACCCTTGTTGCCCTCTGAGATGTAACCCTTATCCTCAACTACCTTCTGTCCTTCTGCACTTAAAATGTAGTTGATGAAATCTGTAGCTGCATCACTTAAATTATCCTTAGTTGCAATGTTGAATGGTCTTGTTACCTTATATGAACCGCTCTTAACATTGGCAACTGTTGCATCTGCTCCATCAACCTTTAAAGCCTTGATTGATGAATTAAGAGCTCCTAATGATGTATAGCCGATTGCTGCTGAGTTGCCAGCTACTGTCTGCATCATTACCTCTGTACTGTTAGTGATGTTAGCATCCTCTGTTGTCTTATCAACTTTCTTGCCGCTTGCATCTGCTTCTTCAATTCCAAAAAGCTCAATGAATGCTCCTCTTGTACCTGAGCCGTCCTCTCTTGATACGACTGTTATCTCTTTCTTTGCTTTATTGCCTGATGCTCCTGAATTACTGCCTGCTGAATTATTATTGCCACATCCTGCTAATGCTCCTGCAACACATGCAATGCTTAACATTACTGCTGCATATTTCTTTAATGATATTTTTCTCATATTGTCCTCCTAAAATATCAAGGAGCTTTCCGTCTTTAGCTCCCCTGCAAAATTTACTACCGCCAGAAAAGTGCTAGCGTTGTTTTCCTGACTGCAAGTAAAGAATACAGTATTTTATGTAAAATCTACTATCAGCATTATGAGAAATCCATGTAAAATAAGTGTAAATAAAAAAGGCTTATGTAAAGTATAATTAAACACTTTACATAAGCCCTTAACCCTTGGTATTGCTGTATATTACACAATCTTTGTAACTGTAAAATCTGCCTTTCTTACAGCTCTTATTATATCCTCATCTTTAATTTCTCTGTCATATGAAACCACTGCCAGATTCTTTTTAAGATTAACCTTTGCAACCGCTCCATCTATCTGATTGATATATCGTTCTACTGTATTCTTGCAATGGTCACAATGCATACCATCTATATATACAGTCTTCTCTCCGATAATCTCTCCTTCAAGAACCTTCTTCTCCACTGGTTCATCGCCGCCTCCGCAGCATCCACCTTCACCTTTCATGTGCTTCATTCCAGACCTTACCGCCACTGCACATATCACTACTAATATAAGAACAATAACCGCTGTTCCCATGTCAATCGCTCCTTTCATGTTAGTCATTTCTAACTTAACACAAAATTAACACTTTCCCCCGCCCCTGTCAAGGGGATTATATATTATCGCCCTGCATCATTCTTTTATATCCATCCAGCTTTGTTATGCTCTCTATCATCGCCGCTGGCACGCTGACAGGATTATCGCAGAAAGGATTAAGCACAATACTTCCATATCCGTTAGCCTCTATAACACCTGCAACATCTGGGAATGTAAGGACAAGAGTCTTTACATTCTCCCCTGATTCCATAAGTCCTTCCCACTTATTAAGCTGTCCCCAGTCAGCAAACAATGGCAATACCTGCTTTCCGCCCATATTCTGGTCTGGCAGTGCCGCAAATGCAAATTCATCATCATCTGCATTGTCCATAACTCTTATAGGCACTAAGAAATGTCCATGTGCAAGTGCGAACACAAAATGATCCATGAATGAATTATCATCCTTGTAATATGCATATGAATCAAGAATGCCTGACAATCCCGGATTGACAACAGGTACATTAACATCTATCGTGCGCTGTGGCTCCACATCCGTTATGACATCATATTCACCAATCTTAAACTTGCCCTGAGGAACGATATGCAGTGCAACGCTTCCTGTTGCCGCATGCTCACCCTTAACAACCGCACCATTCTCATTCTTATCAATATCAACGACAACAGCCTTATAATCATCCTCCGGCCTTATCACATATACTGTATCTCCTACAGACACCTCTCCTATAAGAAGACCTGTAACTACCAATACCGACTGCTCCTTTAACTGGAACAGATCCTTTGCTAACATTGAAAATCCCACTTTGTACCTCTTTCCTCGTTATATTTATTATTTTTAAATTGTTTATTAAGACACTTTAGAAATGCTTTATAAACTGTACATTGTTTTGTCACATTTATATTATACAATCTATTTGTAAGTTAAGGAACTGCTTTGATTGCTTTAGTTAATCATTGTAATCGGAATGGTTCCGCCAAGCAATAACTTGTCTTATGACAAGTTGACATATATTTGGTTTTTCATATTCTTTCTCCCTACGCCAGCACTTAGACTTCTAGGTGCTGGCATTTCCGTTTTACAGGGATTTATAAGATATGCGGTCAGACAATATCTGCCTGACCGCGTACCATTAATCTTATCGCTCTTAAACTGTAAAGAAATTCATATCTTTCCTGAGAGTCTTTGAAAGGTTATCAAGCTTCTCAGCTTCTTCTGCAAGAGTATTAATTGTAGCATTAAGCTCTTCCATTGACGCAGTTGTCTCCTGGGCTGATGCAGCATTCTCCTCTGATATAGCTGAAAGGTTAGTAATTATATCTACCACACTGCTTCTTGCGCTGTCACATGAATCTGCATTAACTTTAATCTCTGCTGTTCCAGACTGTGATACCTTAATGCCATCGCCAACCTGTCCGACTTTAGTCTTAGTATTATCAAGCTTAGCCTTCTGATCCTTTAAAAGTACAATTGCATCATCCATCTGTGTAAGCATTTCCTGTGAATTGTGAAGAAGCTCTTCAATAATTCCCTGAATCTCCATAGCAGCATCATTGGACTGTACTGCAAGCTTCTGAATCTCTGATGCAACTACCGCAAAGCCCTTACCAGCCTCACCTGCTCTTGCTGACTCAATAGATGCATTGAGTGAAAGAAGGTTTGTCTGCTCTGCAATACCAGTTATAAGAGCCGTAGAATTGCTGATTTTCTTGATTGATTCGTCTGTATTCTTAATCTGGTCTGCTATCTCAAGAATAGCCTTATTAGTAGTATCATTAGATGTTGCAAGGTCATCTATTGTAACAAGTGATTCATCACCAGCCTTGCCCATATCTGCGGCTGTACCTGTAAGAGTTGTTACATTCTCAACAATCTCTCCGATAACCTCTCCCATATGGCCAATCTGTGTTGATGCGCTCTCAATCTCCTCAGCCTGTGAAACTGCGCCCTTAGATATATCCTCAACAGCACTGCTTATCTCATCCGATGCACTGCTTGACTGTGCTGCCGCAGAGCTTAATGACTGACCTGTCGCATTAAGTTCATCAGTAATCTTATCAATATCACCAACTATCTCACTGAGTTTTTCAACGAGCTTCTGGACTGATTTACCCATATCACCAATCTCATCATTTCTGTTTACAACCTCTGGTGCAACCTCAACATTAAGATTACCATGAGCAAGCTCAAGAATAACATCCTCAGCATGAACAATTGGCTTCGCCATATGTCTTGCTGTGATATATGTAGTAATTGTAAGTATTATAAGAAGTACAATAGATATACCTGTAAATCCGGCTACTCTTCCATCGATATATGCCTTAACATCTGTAGCAGGCTGTCCTGCGAATATTGCACCTACAATCTTGCCGTTTTCTCTTAATGGAACATATACAGCAACATAATCAGTATCATTAATAACTATATCCTTAGTCTTATATATATCACCTTTTGAAACTGTATTCCATACTGCATCAGCTATATCTGTTCCTGTAATTCTGTTGCCAGCCTTATCTTGAAGTGATGTTGCCATTCGTGTCTTGCCATAGCATATAGTGACACTTGCATCAGCATCCTCTGTGAAAGAATCTATAAGGTCAAGATTAGTAGTGATATTAGTCTTACCTTTCATAAGGTTATTGCCAGATAAGCTATATGAACCATCAAGCGCATTATAGCCAGCCTCAACTGACTCTGCTAACAGATATAGTCCGTTAAGTGATTCATCATATAATCCTGATGAAAGGCTGTTAGTTGCAAATATTAAAAGTACTACAACAAGAAATACTGCCGGGAACACACCCATCATTGTCATTCTTCTCTTAATACCGAACTTTTTCTTACGTCGCTGTTCCTTTATCTTCTCAATCTCCTGCTTTTTTAATTCCTTAACCTGTTCTAAATTGATATTATTAAGCCTTTTTTTGTTCTCCTCCATGTGTACCCCTCCATATCACTAACATTTTGTCTATTATACTATATTTCACAATATTTTCACAGTCTTTTAGCCAATTATTTACGTATTTTTTGAATATTTATAATTGAATATAAGAAGCACCATCGTTGTGCATAATTCGGCAGCCATATAAGACAGCCATACACCTTTCATGCCAAATATAAACGACAATACAAACGCAAATACAACTATCAGGATAAATCCTCTGAGCACTGATACAATAAATGCCGCTTTAGCCTTCTCTATCGCGGACAGGTAGCTTCCTCCGACTATATTGACACCTGAGAATAATATTCCTATAAAATACAGTCGGACACCCACTGCTGCATATTGTGCAAGCTGTACTGAATTCTCGCTGTTAAACACTCGCACAATTCCATCTGTAAATATAAATATCACCATATACATAACTACCGCAAGTATCAAAGTTGTCGCAAAAGACATTCTTTTCAAGGTTCTCACATCCGACATATGCCTCTTGCCATAGCAATCACTGACAAGCGGCTGGCTTCCCTGCGCCACGCCATTAAATACTGCAACTGCTACCAGTGAGACATTGGCAACAATTCCGTATGCGGCAACACCGATATTGCCGGCAAGCCTTAATATAATAATGTTAAATACAAGTGTTATAACGCCTGACGATATCTCTGCCACAAATGCAGCCACGCCCACCTGACACGATGCAAACAGCCTCTTTACTGATGGCATGCACAGTCTGAATCTGACATTACTTTTCTTAGATAAAAGATGTGTAAGACATACAGCTATACCTACAACTGGAGAAAACGCTGTTGCAAGAGCCGCTCCCGGCATCCCTAGTCCTAGAGGAAACATAAGCACATAATCAAACAGAATGTTAAACAGGCTGCTTAATAGTGTAGCTGCCATCGCCACAGTTGGTGCCCCATCATTTCTTACATATGCATTAGCAACATAATTCCACATAAATACAGGTGCAAAGCTCATGAATATTCTTGTATACACAGTACCAACACTGACAATCCGCTCATCTGCGCCAAGCATCATAAGTATTTTATCTGGGAATAATACACCAGCAACTGAAAACACAAGCCCTATAACAGTAGTAAAAAATATTGCATTAGAAAGATAATTATCATAGCCCTTGTCATTCCTTGCTCTGGCAATAGTGTATCTTATCGCTGAACCGACACCAATCATAGAACCTATCGCAAAAATCAGGTTATATAGTGGAAGCACCAGATTAAGCGCAGTAAGTCCGTCTGCCCCCTGTGCAAGCGATATAAAGAACGAGTCTGCAAGCACATAGCACGACAATCCAATCATGCCAAATATATTCAAAGAAACATATCTGGCAAAAGCTTTTCTTATATTATTCATTTAACTTTCTCCATCTTCTTATAAACAAAATAATAGCAAGAGTGCATTCTGACAACATTCTTGCTATTATTTCATTAACCTCTTTCGTATTCTTATTGAACATATATCTATCCCCCATACATATATATTTAATTATTCAATACGTTTCAGTTATATTATAATACATTTAAAATATTTGTCCAGCAATATAAACTACTGGCAATTTGTCTCTTTATAGTTCTCGTATACAGGTGTCTTATGTTTTTCCTCTTCCCAGAGCTTCTCTGCACATGGTTTCCAGTGTTCAGCATACTGCTTACATTTCTCGCAGAGATGTTCCGCACTCTCTGGTGACTGTAAATCTGTAGACTTTGCACCTGTCTCTTTAACCATCTTCTGTAATATCTCAGGATTCTCAAGCATTGGGCATGGTCTGAGGTGGTTATGGTTAAATGGCTGATTATTATAATATGCCATGAATAAAGGCTGGTGAAGAATCTCAAGCAGGCTGTGTGTTCTGATATTAGCATTAGAATAATGTATGAATACACATGGCTCTGCATCACCATTAGCATTAATATGGAAGTAATTTCTTCCGCCTGCGATACATCCACCAACAAACTCTCCATCATTCTGGAAGTCCATTGTGAATATGCCCTTGCCGTTTGTCATATTTCTTATCTGACGTACTCTGTCCTTAATATACATTCTCTGCTCTGGATTAGGAAGAAGATCTACTGATGCATCATTACCAACTGGCATATAGTGGAAATACAATGCATAACGGCATCCCTTCTCAACCATTAAATCAACGAACTCATCACTTGTTACAGCTTCATAGTTCTTAGATGTATAACATATTGACGTACCGAATATCAGTCCGTTCTCTTTAAGAAGCTCCATAGCGTGCATAACCTTTCCATATACACCATCACCTCTTCTTAAATCGTTGACAGCCTCATATCCTTCAAGGCTTATTGCAAGATAAAGGTTACCAACTCTCTTCATCTCCTGGCAGAATGCCTGATCTACAAGTGTACCATTAGTGAATGAAAGGAAAGCACAGTCATTATGCTTCTCACATAATTTGATAAGGTCTGCCTTTCTAACCAGTGGCTCACCACCTGTAAACATGTAAAGATATGTACCTAACTCCTTCCCCTGAGTTACAACGCTGTCCATCTCATCAAATGTAAGATTTAACTTGTTACCATACTCAGCAGCCCAGCATCCTGTACAGTGAAGGTTACAGGCACTTGTTGGATCCATAAGGATAAGCCAAGGTATGTTGCACTTCTCAATCTCTCTTGTCTTTCTGATAGTCTTAGTTCCGTTAAGGAATGCCTCAAATCCAAGATTAAGTACAAGTGTCTTTAACACATGTGGGTCTACTTCATCTAATAATCTATAGATATATTTGTGGAGAGTTGAATTCTCATCCATTATAAGAGTCTTTACCTTATCATAATTAAGGTCTATCTTCTCTCCATTCATATATTTTCCAATAAAATCTACAAGCTTCTCTACTTCTTTATCTTTGTCTTTTCCTGCTTTCTTCAAGACAACATCTGCTGCCTTGCTGACAGCCATTCTTCCTGCTGCATGTGTTAAAGTTCCCATTCTCTGTTCCTCCTGATTGTTTTAACTGTACTCTGGACAACTATTAAATTCATAACACCATCGAGACAGAATGTTAATCCAATAATTCTTATAATCACGCTTGTTGTTGAAAATGGCTTGATAATAAGCAATACTCCTACTGCGGCTACTGCTATGGCAGCGATAAGTATAAGCCACCATCTTTCCATTCCAAAGCGTTTAGAATCAATTGATGTCTGAATCTTTAATGTTGCATCAACTAACATAAACACACCGATACATGTTGATAATATCTCAACAACATGCTGTGTCTTAAACACAAGTGCAATACCAAACACTATCGAAACTATTCCCAGCGCAAGGTCAAACTGGAATGCAAGCTGAAATAAGTCTTTTGCCGCATATCCAGCAAACTTTACTATTCCATATCCAATAAGAACAATACCAGCAGCCTTACATATAATGTTGATAGACATGTCTGGCTTTATCAATAACATTGCGCCTACCACGATTAAACATACAGCCATGACACTGTATATTCTCTTAACAACCTTCAATGAATCCACTCAGCTTTTCTCCCTTCTGTTTTATTATATATATGCATTTTATTACTTTCCATGTTAATTAATATGGATAAAAAAAGGCTTGTGTCTAAAATTCAGACACAAACCAAAAAATGTCTAAAAATAAATTATCCCCACTGCTGACTTATCACTGCAGACCAGCATTGGGGACAACTTATCTTTTACGCCTTGACTCACGCTGTGCAATCATATCGTCAATGGTTGCATCAAATGAATCTGACATATCTTTTATAACATCTTCATGAACACGCTTCATTCCATCCTTAATCCACTGTATCGTGCTTCCAGTTATTGAATATGCATAGAACCGGCTTATATATGTAATATCCTCTTCCGTCAGGTTATGTCCTTCTGCCGCTTTTCTTACAAATCTATCTATGAAACTGATTATAATAGTCTCAAGATGCTGTTCAAAAGAATCTCTTGTCTTAGAATTAAACAGATGAAGAATCGCCTGCTTATAATTAATTACCAGCGCCGCTGTGTTGACGTATTCTTCATAGAAAGATGAACAGTCACCAATCTTTTTAATTCCTTCTTCTGTCTGTGTCATCAGCACATCTTCCATAAGTTCATATATATCAGCATAATAATAATAGAATGTATTCCTGTTAACTCCACATGTCTCTACTATATCTTTAACTGTGATTTTATCAACTGATTTTGTTTCAAGTAATTCCAAAAAGGTATCCATCATCGCCTTTTTAGTGTATTTTGACATTGTTGCAAAACCTCCTGTGTAAAATCTTATTGGCTATGTGGAATGATGCCCACACAAGGCTTATTCCAATCGCAATGCCAAAAGCATATTTTAATGTATTAAGGCCATATTGTCTGGCCAGTTCCATATCTGATACAAATGTGTAATATAAACTGTAATATAATGGTGCTCCCGGAATCAATGGTATCAGTCCTATAATCATGAACTGTGTCGCCGGTGCCAGCCTTATTCTCGCTGCTATCTGTGCATATATGCTTGCAAAAAGGCTCGCCGCTGTTGATGCGATAAGAATATCTCCCACAAAATACTGCACTGCAAGATACAACGCCCAGCTTAACATTCCATTAACCGCAGCATATATTATATGTCCTCTTTTAACATTAAACATAAGTGCAAAGCCGTATGACCCTGCAAATGCCATAATTATCTGAATAAGAACTGCCATAACATACCTCTATCCATCATATTAATTAACCAGCAGCTACATCTATTATATAAGCCAGAATGATAACATAAATCCACATGCTATCGCCCCTGCCCATAACAGCGACTCAGCAAGTCTCATTATTCCCGAAATAGTATCACCAACAAATACATCTTTAATTGAGTTAGTCATAGCGATACCCGGAATCAGAAGCATTATATCACCAATCATTATCTTATCGACCGGAATCTGTGCAAGCTTGCCGACAAGACAGATAAGCAGCCCGACACTCAGTGAGCATATAAAATTAAAAAATATTGTGTTGGAACATATCGGTGCAATATATCTTTTCATCAAAAATATGATAAATCCAAATACAGCGGCAAGTATGCCATCTATCAGACCGCCGCCAAAAAATACAGCAAGTGTTCCTGCCGCTACAACACTTCCTATACATATCTTTGCAAAGTCAGGCTTTTTCTTCGTTATCTTATCATATTCCTGCTCAAGCTCATCAACGCTCATTCCACCATTACAATATTCCCTGCTTAAGCTGTTAAGCTCCTCAAGCTTGGTAAAATTCGTTGAGTCCGGTTCATTGATTCTTCTGGTTCTTGTGAATGTAACATTATCACCAAGATTCAATGTTACAACTATACTAGAAGTTATAACAAATGCATCTACATATCTGGCTCCATATGCCTTACCCATAAGTGTTATAGTCTCTTCCACACGGCGCACCTCTGCCCCGTTACGCAGCATATCTTCCCCGATATTAAGAAGAAGCCCAAACATTTTCTCTGTCTGATAATTATTGTTTATCACTGTATCTGACTGCATAACCATACCCTCTATATTGGAAGTCTAAGAAGTACCATGTAACACACTGTTCCAAGCAATATACTTATAAATGTATTATGCTTCCACTTATAACTTATATACACCACAACAACTGATATAAGCTGAAATATCCCTTTATTAAAGAAACTGCCATTAATATCTTTAAGGCAGTATATAATCAATGTTGCCATACAGTACAAGTATGCATGATGTAATAACAAGTGCTGGCAGAATGAAGTTAGATGCTCCGAACACAAACAGACATATAACCGCAACGATTATTCCTGTCACTGCCGCAATATGCTTGTCCGTCTTTTCCCACTGTTCTATAAAAATAACCACAAAAAGGGCAGTCATACAGAAATCAATCCCTTCCATATCATATGAAATCAACTGACCTATAAGTCCACCCAGTATTGTTCCAGCCATCCAGTATAACCAGCTAAACAGCGCAATATAAAACATCTGCCTGCTGTTCATAAGTAAGTCTGGTATTAATCATTGCGAATCATATCCTCAACAAAATGACATATAACTTCTATAGTCTTATCTGTTCCAAGAACACTTTCATTAAGGCAGATGTCGTAGTTGCCGGCATATCCCCAGTCTTCTCCTGTGTAATATGACTGAAAATCCTTTCTTCTCTCATCTGTCTGCTCAACTATCTCTGTTGCCTTCTCTGTTGAAATATTATACTTGGCAGCGGTCTTGGCAACTCTCTGCTTCTTGTCTCCACATAAGAAAACTCTTAATAAATCTTTTCTTTCTCTAAATGCATAATTAGCACATCTTCCGATTATAACGCAGTCATGAACCTCAATAGCTTCATTGAGTGCTTTAATTGGAGTCTGTCTTGCAATATCAAGATTGCCATCCATTGTTATAGAGCGAAGAAGTGAATTGGCTGGATTCTCAGCAAAGAAATCTGGATATCTGTTATATATTCCTCTGTCTTTAGCTGAATCAATGAGAATCTTCTTATTATAGAACGCAATTCCATACTTCTCTGATAAAGCTTCACCAATCTCGTCACCACTGCATCCACATTCTCTAGCGATTGTAATTATCATAGTAACCCCTCCGTTCTTTAGCATTACTGCTCTCACGTATTTTATGGTAATAATTATATATCAACAGTCCATCTTTGTCAAAAATTATACAAATTCTTTACATAGGTATAAAGCCCGCAAATAACGAAGCTCCAACTACTGTAAGAATACCTGCAACTGCTATCGCAAGACTGCTCATTGCGCCTTCTATCTGTCCCATCTCCATAGCTCTGGCTGTTCCAATTGCATGTGATGCATTACCTATTGCAAGTCCCTTCGCTATAGGGTCTGTGATTCTGAACACCTTGCATATAATATCTGCAAATATATTGCCAAGCACACCTGTGATAACGATAACTGCAACTGTAATATTAACATATCCGCCAAGCTCTTCCGACACGCCCATACCAATAGCTGTTGTGATTGATTTAGGAAGAAGTGTTACATACTGTGCATGGTTAAGTCCCATGATAAGTGATAACACATAAACTGTTAAAAGGCTTGTAAGGACTCCCGACACAAGACCTAATATTACTGCCTTAAAATTAGCTTTAAGAAGCTGAAGCTGCTGATACAGAGGTATCGCAAGACACACTGTTGATGGTGTCAGAAACCAGCTTAAATACTTTGCCCCTGAATTGTATACATTATAATCAACCTTAGCTGCAACAAGCACTATAATTGTGACAGCTATAGATATAAGAAGTGGATTGATAAATCCATATTTAAACTTTTTCTTGAGATAAAGTCCCAGAAAATATGCCATAAGGCTTAAAGTCACTCCTGCAAATGCCGAAGCCTGAAAAAACTCACTAATCATTGTCTTTATTGCCTTTCTTCTTCTCCTCGTGTCTTATAATCATCTGCGATATACGTCCTGTAACCGCCATAACAGTAACAATGGCAACAACTGTTATTATGCTTACAGGTATAAGCATAGGCTTTAACACGCCCCATGATGCCATAAGTCCTACACCGGCTGGAATAAACATTATCGGCATAACTTCTATAAGGAAGTTTCCTGTCTCTTTAACCGAATCAAGCTTAATGATTCCTGTACAAAGACATATAAATAAAATAGCCATTCCATATATACTTGCCGGAACTGGCAATGGCAAAAGTCTGTTTAACAATTCTCCTATGAACGATATAGCCAGTATAATAAGAAACTGTCTTAAATATTTCATGATTACGCCTCCAAATTTTCGTGTGAATTACACTGCAAATCTATTCTTAACATGCATGTTATAATAGTTATCAGCTCTGTTAATCTCTGCTGCTGCAAGATTGGCAAGATTTTCTCCTGCCTGCTCATCAATCTTTCTCTGCTCGTCTGTGTAATTCTCACACTCTTTTTCAAGCTCTTCATAGCTTTCTGTCTGTTTTGCATAATCCCAGAATATATCCGATAGTCTGCAATCTTTATAATGCCATGGCTTAGCTGCAAGATTATAGTGAATTATATTCATCTGCTCAACACTGCACAAAAATTCTCCATAGACCTCACTATCCCAGCTAGGGTCAAGCTTTAAAACCTTTCCCTGACATATAACATTAAGATAATCCTGATCCTGTGCAACAATGAATGAATACTTATTAATAAGTTCTACAAACTGTCCAAGCACATTTTCTTCTCTGAACATCTTAATATTAATAAGAAGAACTCCTGCATTAAAATAATCAAATCTGTTTATTCCAAGTACTGTCTCAGCGTACTCCGCAAATATATCTGTCTGTGATACAACAGGGTCATTTACTCCACCCACATAATTATCTCCAAGGTCTATCTCATACATTTTAGATATGTCACCTTTTATAATTGTATCTGAATCAAGATAGATAACCTTATCATACCAAGGAAACATCTGAGCTATGAATACTCTGTAATATGTAGTCATAGAATAATAATCTCTTAATGGAAGCTGGCTCTCTATCTCTTTGAGATTATGTGTAACATCATCAAACTGGATATTTACATTCTCATTCTCAAGCCTCTTTATCATCTGTGTTGATATATCAGAAATACCAGTATTCAACACATGTATATCTAACTTATATTCACTGCTCGCATTCTTGATAAGTGAATATATAGAAACAAGAGCATACTTAAGATATGCCTCATCACATGCATAAAATACTGGTATTATACCTTTATTACTCATATAATAATCTCTCCAATCATAAAAATACCAGTGCATTATAGCACAAATATATATAATTTCAAATATTTTATGATGATAAGATTATTAATATTCCATGCCTCTTTCTTACTTAACCCTTGTAATAACCCCCAAATCCATCTCATGCACTGTATCAC
>URGC01000012.1 GCA_900547255.1 uncultured Eubacterium sp.
GTTGCCTGACTTGTAGAATTAATCGGTCTTGTAATCTGGGGTTGTGACGTTGTCCTCTGCTGACCGGTTGTTCTTTGTGTATTAGACGAACCTGACGTATTAGTATTATTATTTGCTCTTGTTGTATAATCCTGGTTGTTGTCATCAGTCTCTCTTGTTACAGATTCTGTCTGGGCAGGAGTTGTCTCCTCTGCACTCTTTGTTGTCGCCTGTTCCTTGGTTCCATCTTTTATCAGCTTAGGCTCAGCAAAGCTCTTCACCACAAGATTTTCATGGATTGCTGTCATAAACCTTTTAAATATAGGCTGTGTAGCATTAACTCCATGTATCTCCTGCGGATAATCATATCCCATCCACACAGCAGTCGTATAATATGGACTGTAGCCACAGAACCATATATCTTTATCAGAGTTAGTTGAACCTGACTTGCCCGCTATCTGCCAGCCATCAACATTTGCAGACACACCAGTTCCACCTGGCTCCATAACAGACTGCAATACATTAGTCATTATCCTTGAACAGTTAGAGCTGTATATCCTGCTGCCCCTCTGTGATTCATCTCTTATCATCTCTCCCTTAGGTCCATACACAGACTGTATACATGTAGCCTTTCTATACATTCCATCATTAGCTATTGTAGAATATGCTCCCGCCATCTCTTCCGATGTAACGCCATATGTAAATCCACCAAGTGCGGCAGCACTGTAATCCTTGTCATACCACACCTTTTTGAATCCCATCTTCATAAGATAGCTTATTCCTACTCTTGGCGTAACTTCCTGATATACCTTCCACGCAATTGTATTCTTGGAATACTTGACCGCATCTCTTAATGTCATATCTCCAGCATAGCTTCTGTCCGCATTCTGTGGTCCATCTATAATATAACTGTCTGACATCACCTCATCTGGTGTATGTCCCAGCATAAAATATGGAAGATACACGGATAACGGCTTAATGGCACTACCAGACTGCCTGTAGCTCTGATATGCCCTGTTCAGGTTAAGTCCGCCACCCTCCTGGCTCCGTGAACCGACAATTGCCACGACATTGCCGCTGGCATTATTAATACACGTTGCAGAACCCTGCATTTTGTATACACCATCATCTGACACCTCGGTGTATGACGAAAGCTCCTCATCAAGAATTGTCTGCAGCTTACTCTGTATATCAGGATTAATCGAGGTATATATCGTATATCCGCCTGACACAAGAGCCTGCTGGTATCTTGTGTAGTAATTATCATATATTTCCTGATACGAATCATAATCGTCATCTGACTCAAAATTATATCTGAATGTAAATCCTGCTGTCTCCATAAGACTCTCAGTAGCGCAGTGTCTTACATATGTCACAACTGAATCTGACGCCTCTGTACTCTCGGCTGGAGACAGAGTAACAGTCTCATTGTACGCTGTATAATAAGTCATCGAAGATATATAATCCCCATCATACAGCTTTCTTAAAATAACATTCCTTCGCGACAACGTATTGTCAAAATTCGTAAAAGGATTATATCTTGTAGGTCCATTCGGAATCGCCGCAATGAACGCCTGCTCTGATATTGTCAGTTCTGAGGCATGTTTGTTAAAATATCCTTTCGCCGCAGCCTCAACTCCATAATATCCGTTACTGAAATATATGTTATTAAGATAGAATTCCAGTATCTTCTGCTTGGTATACTTCTTTTCCAGCTCTCCTGCAATGAACATCTCTTCAATCTTACGCTCCCACGTAACCTCCTGGGACAGGAAAATGTTTCTCGCAAGCTGCTGTGTTATTGTACTGGCTCCCTGAACAATCTCGCCTCTGCTCTGATTGACAAGCATAGCTCTTATAATAGCCTTATAATCAATACCAGAATGTGTATAGAAATCCTGATCCTCCATAACTATAAATGCGTCAGCGAGAGTCTCTGGAATCTGGCTCATATCCACATAGTACATATCTTTACTATTCTTAATCTGGCAGAGCTCATCACCATTCGCATCGTATACAACTGTAGTCTTGGTCTCCATAAATGTAGCATCTGTACTCTTGGAAACGAGTGTCTTTGCCTCACTCTGCATATTGTGCACCTGCACCAGCTTAGGTGCAACATACGCTATGCCAAGAACAAGAACCAGTAATAATGTTATTATAATGATTCTTTTTATTCTTTTCTTCATTAGAACCTCATGTCCGCTTATTTACTCATAGTATGTAATATATATGTTACCACCCTGAGTAAACAGCTTAGATGCATTTGAAATAGTTACAGTTTCTTCACGTCCAGAATCAAGATATACAACCTGTGTAGTATCATATCCCACAATTATTACATATCTGCCATCTATACGTGCAAGTACTGGCTTTCCACGTCCCACATATGTTATAGCAGTCTCATATGAAACGCCTTTTAATGTTATCTGTTTTAAATCATCTGAACCACCAAGGAATGATTTAAGCACAGCCATTCCACCCTCAGATGTTCCACCAAAATTAGAATCTGAAGCTGTCAAGCCCTTGATTGTCGCTGTTGACCTTTTGTATTTGCTCCAGACTAACTTATTGTTATAATCACGCACATATCCATAATTATTATTAGCCGCCACAACAGCACTGTTTATATCTGAATATGAGCCATCAAGACTTCCAGCTCCAAATACATAATACAGCTTCTTAGGAGTTCCGATATTCTCAATCACAAGCTCCCTGTCAGCTATGAACTGGATATTATCAGCTTCTCTTGCAGATGTTGTATTAACATCCCCGACTCCCTTAGGAAGCACAAGCACAACCTCGGTCTTTCGTGAAGTTGTATACACAGAATCAACAGAAACCCTTTCATCAACACTGTTCTCAGACCTGTTTATAAGCTGGTCTACGGATGTCGATGTATATCCTCTGCCATCCTTTACAACTCTTGAAAGATTAATTCTGTATCCATCAACTGACACGCCGCTCATATATATGCCATCTTCATGATATTGTTTGATAACATTGTATGTGTCGTCCATAATATCAATTGTATGCATTGGAAATGTTATATCACCGCTGTCATCATACACGATATCATCTATATTGGCATATCCATATATACAGTCATTCTCAATGAAACCCAGAACCTTCATAACCTGCCCAGCAGGCACTTCAATAATCTTTTCTGTTCCCTGCTCAAGGTTGAATATTCTTATAGAATCTGTGTTGTTAAGTTCCCCATTAAGGCTGTATGCTATAATTCGTCCATTGTCAGATACTCTGTATGTGTCAGGTGTAAGTCCTACAATCTCGGTCATAACCTCTTTGCTGTTAAGCTCTATCGCATATACGGAATCATTAATCATTATATAGAATGAATCACTTGAATTGACATATGCTATATCACCAACATTTTCTTCTATAATCTCATAGGACATATTAAGAGGTATAAACAGTCTCTCCTCAACGCTGTTATCGCCATAGCTGTACTGATACAGTGACACGCCCAGTTTGCCTTCATGGGCACCTCTGTTCATGTATCCATATACAATAAATGTTATATCGCCGGTATCTGTTATATCCATAATCTTAATCTTGTGCTTGAGATACCTCTCTCTTATATTATCCGAATCATCCGAATCAAAAGAAAATACTCTTATGAATGTGTTAGCTGATTTGGAATAACTCCACAGACTTCCCTGCGCTACGAAACATGTATGCTCATGGTTCGCACTGTCCTTCGCCTGGGCTGTAAGGTCACTTTGTATTCCAAGACTTATCTTTCCACTTGGAAACAGGTCATCCTTGCCGTCAAATATCTGGTCTGCCTCTCTTTTATACTGTAAGAGGAACATTCCCATTGTGCCCTGTCTTACCCTGTAGTACTCATGAACTGCATAAGTATCATAATCTCCTGCTGTGTCAAGCGCACCAATCGTATAGTCAAGGCTTATAATCATTATCTCCTGGTCAATACTCTCAACTGTTGGTATAACATTGCTTTCAATAAATGGAGCTATATCGCCCCATGTTATAGTTGAAGTGGCACAATATATATCAGCCGAACCAAAGTTAGAATTGTCTGCACCATATTTTGTTTCAATATACTTTGTAATCTCTGAGGAATTGGCAGCATTGTAAGTATTACTGTTAAATTCAAGCACGAACTGCATACAGCTATTGAAATAAGTATCCTGTCCGGCAACTATTCTTGTGTAGTATTTTATATTATCATTAGTCTGTGTGCTCACAGATATCTCTAACATATACTCAACATTATCAGATAATAAATCCTTGATATTAAGCACTGCATGAGCTCTTGAAGTGCTTGCCTCAAATGTACTTAGTGCTGTGCTCTCTATAAGGCTGTTATCCCTTGTATCCCTGACCTTATACGATATCTCTTTTAATACGTTTCCGTACGTGTCAATTGCAATTTTAAGCTGCCTGTTATCTGACAGCGGCGTAAGTGGTGTATCCATCAATGGTGTGTCAATCTGCTGGTTAATTCCATGCATAGGATTGTACACAACATTATTATCGCCCTCTATCATAACTATAGGAAACTGTGCCTCTGTCATCTCCATAGTTGCCGCACTCTCTGCCTGATAATGCATTGATATGAATGTTACGAGTGCTGTTGCCATGAATATAATAAGATACACTACATACTTCCAGGATATGGTATTCTTATGCCTCATTTTCTTCCTCCATCAATTCATCAAGAGTTAAATTAAGATTAAACATCTTTTCCATTTTAGTAAGCTTCTCGTCAGAAGCCTTTTTTCCTGTATATACTCCTCTTATTAAGATATTCTTTGGTGTATGTTCCATATCTATGAATTCAAGAAGCTGTGTCTGATATCCTGCCTCTTCAAGTCTTCCAGCCCTCACTGCATCTGTAAGGATTGATGATATTCTCTCTTTCAATATTCCATATTTGAGAACTGGTTCCATATCGTCCGACTCAATCTGCGCATTGGCCTCATGCTGGCAGCAAGGAACTGACAATATAACCTTAGCTCCCCATTTAACCGCCTTGGCAAGTGCATAATCTGTTGCTGTGTCACATGCATGAAGTGTAACAACCATATCAACACTTGTGACATCCTTATAATCAGCTATATCGCCCACATAGAAATTAAGCTTGTTATACCCATATTTTCTGGCAAGCAGATTACAGTGCATAATAACATCTTTCTTAAGGTCAAGTCCGATAATTCTGATATCAAGGCCTTTAAGCTCTCTAAGATAATAATACATTGCAAATGTAAGATATGATTTGCCACATCCGAAATCAATTATTGTCTGCTCTCTTCCATCTGACAACTGAGGCAGAATATCCTCTATGAATTCAAGGAATCTGTTTATCTGCTTAAATTTGTCATATTTAGATGTAATAATTTTACCTTCCTTAGTCATAACGCCAAGGTCTATAAGAAAGCCGACTGGCTTGCCCTCTTCAAGAATATACTGTTTGCGCTTATTATGCTCAAGGCTCTTCTGCTCACGCGCATTGACATTCTTCTTGTACTTGACTGTCATATTTCCCTTGCTTCCACATAATACCTGACCGTCTCCGTCCACATACGCAAACTGTCCCTGTTTAAAATTCTTTACAAGATTGTCATTCACATAATCCCTTAATTCTTCTTTTTTCAGATTGCTGTGGATGACCTGCTTTCCGACATACTCTGATGCCTGAAATACCACCTTGTTCTTTATCTTAATCGGACGTATCTTTATCTTGGATGCTCCATCCTGTGTCTTTTGTTTTCTTCCGCTTAAAATTATCTCAACTAATTCTGTATCTGTGCATTTATTAATTAAATCATCTATATTCATTCTTGTTTTCTCCAATAAAATGTTTACTCTTTATTGTAATATCTTTATCAGAAATCTGCAAGCATTATCGGCGTTGCAAGATGTATCACAGATTCATCCCTGTCCTCATCATAACTTATCGTGATATTGACATTTACATGTCTGCTGCCTATATTGACATATTCCTTACGGCTTTTATCATAGCCATATGCAGTATAGGCATTGTCAAGCCATGCATCTGTGACCGGCTTTGCTCCTGCTTTCTCCATCACCAGGCTGGCATACTCACTGCACACCTCCCTGTCCATATACCCCGGAATACAGCCTTTCAGGTTAACATTAACATTAGTATTAACATCAAGTGCATCATATGCCTCTTTTATAATCTTTTCATATGTAAATATAGACTCAACACCGGATAAAAGATTTATCTGTGTATAGATATAACTCTCCTCTTCATCTTTTTCTATGAATTTAACAATAACCTCTCCATTGTCCCCTGACTGGCAGAGTATCTTTACTATTGCCCCCTCCTCATCATAATAATCACTCCATTCATATCTGTTAATTCCGATTTTCTTTGCAATATCAGACAATATTATCATTTTAGTTCCATCTGATATATGTCCAAGCGGATATCTGCCATATGCTGACACACTCCCCTGACATTCATCTGTTATCGCATCTGAAAATGCACTCACAACATAATTCTTATCATTATCTTTTCTGATTCTTAGATTAAATGCTGTCATAACAGCCCATATCACAAGTAATATAATTAGAATTTTACGCTTATTAAACAAAATAAAACCTCCCCGTATAGCGATAATCTATCTTGATTATCACCATTCTGGGAAGGTTTAAACATTAAATTAATTAACAGATTAGTCAACCGCACCGAGTCGTGCCATAGATCTCTTAAGAGCTGCCTCAGCTCTTACCATATCTATATCCGCCTCGCCGCTCTTGATTCGCCTCTCAGCTCTTATCATAGCCTCATTAGCTCTGTTGACATCAATCTCCTCGGGCCACTCTGCAACTTCTGCCAAAACAGTAACCTTGTCCTTAAGTATCTCTATTATACCTCCGTGAACGGCAGCTTTTTTAACCTGTCCATCCTCGTGTATCTTCATGACACCTGGAACAATTACCGCTGTAAGTGGAATATGTTCGGCATACACACCGATTTCTCCCTCACTTGTAACCAGCTCAACCATGTTAACATCATCATGATAGAACTGTCTGTCAGGAGTATTAACTATTAACTCAAACTTATCGGCCATGCTTATCTCCTTACTTTACCTTTGCAAGAACATCATCAATGTTACCGCAGTTCAGGAAATAACTCTCTGGAATATCATCATACTTACCTTCGATAATCTCCTTGAAGCCCTGAATTGTCTCATTGATTGGCACATACTTTCCTTCAAGACCTGTAAACTGTCCTGCTACGAAGAAAGGCTGTGAAAGGAATCTCTGAATCTTTCTTGCTCTTGATACAACAAGCTTATCATCTTCTGAAAGCTCATCCATACCAAGGATTGCAATGATATCCTGTAATTCCTTATACTTCTGAAGAATCTCCTGAACGCTTCTTGCAACCTTATAATGCTCCTCACCAACAACTCTTGGGTCAAGAATTCTTGATGTTGACTCAAGTGGATCTACGGCTGGGTAAATACCAAGCTCAACAATAGATCTTGAAAGAACTGTTGTTGCATCCAAGTGAGCGAATGTTGTAGCTGGAGCTGGGTCTGTAAGGTCATCAGCAGGCACATATACAGCCTGAACTGATGTGATAGAGCCATTCTTAGTTGATGTGATTCTCTCCTGAAGCGCACCCATCTCAGTCTGAAGTGTTGGCTGGTAACCAACGGCTGATGGCATACGTCCAAGAAGTGCTGAAACCTCTGAACCAGCCTGTGTAAATCTAAAGATGTTATCAATGAACAAAAGGACATCTTTACCGCCCTGATCACGGAAATACTCAGCCATAGTAAGACCTGTAAGACCAACTCTCATTCTGGCTCCAGGTGGTTCGTTCATCTGACCGAATACCATTGTTGTCTTCTCGATAACTCCTGATTCTTTCATTTCGTAATACAGGTCATTACCTTCTCTTGTACGCTCACCAACGCCTGTGAATACAGAATATCCACCATGCTCTGTAGCGATATTTCTAATAAGCTCCTGAATAAGAACTGTCTTACCTACACCAGCACCACCGAACAGACCAATCTTACCACCCTTCTGATAAGGGCAAAGAAGATCTACTACCTTGATACCAGTCTCAAGCATCTCTGTTGATGTTGACTGTTCCTCAAATGTAGGTGCCTTTCTGTGGATTGGCATATGCTGTTCAACTTCTGGAGCTGGTTTGTTATCTATAGGTTCTCCTAATACGTTAAACATTCTTCCCAGTGTGTTCTCACCTACTGGAACAGATATTGGAGCACCTGTTGCCTCAGCTTCCATACCACGCACAAGACCATCTGTTGGTCCCATGGCAATACATCTAACAGTATCATCACCAAGATGCTGTGCCACTTCGACAACAAGACGTTCCCCATTGCTACGGGTTATATTGATAGCTGAATTAATCTCAGGAAGGCTTCCGTCCTGGAATTTAATATCCAATACGGCGCCAATGATCTGAGTAATTTTACCAATATTCTTATCTGCCATTTTTGCCTCCATATTAATATATTTATTCGATGGCATTTGCGCCTGATATGATTTCTGTCAGCTCCTGTGTGATAGAAGCCTGTCTTGCCCTGTTGAACTTCAGTGACAAATCATCAATCATCTCTTCCGCATTGCTTGTTGCGTTATCCATCGCCTGCATACGGGCACCATTCTCACTTGCAACTGCCTCAATTAATGCACCATAAATGAGTGAGCACACATACTTAGGAATTATAAGATTAAGTGCTTCCTCTTCGTTAGGTTCATAATTCATCGGTGTGGAATCTGCTCCCGCGTCTTGTTTAACTGCTTCAGCATCCACTGGAAGAAGTTTAATAAGCTTAGGTACATGTACTACTGTATTCTTGAAGGATGTATAGGCAAGATAAATCTCCCCTATCTCACCATTAACATACGAATCAAGAACCTTATCACATATCTGCTTGGCATCTGTATACATAGGCTCATTCATAACCTCGGAATAATCTTCCTTAATCATGTAACCTTTTCTCTCAAGAGTTTCTCTACCCTTGCTTCCTATTGCATACACTTCTATATCTTCCTTAGGAATATCGCTGTTTGTAATCAGTTTAGTAATATTAGAATTATATCCACCTGCAAGTCCTCTGTTAGAAGTAATCACAATAACTGCCTTCTTGCTGGACCCTCCTGGTTTTAAGAACTTGTGGTTAATATTACCAGACTTAGCAAGTATATTACTAACTGTCTCATACATAAGGTCAGAATAAGGCTTGGTACTCTCTGCCTTACCCTTTGCCTTTTGCAGCTTAACAGTGGAAACGAGCTTCATGGCTTTGGTAATCTGACCGGTACTTTGAATACTGTCTCTTCGTCTTTTTATGTCTCTCATCGAGGCCATAACTCAATTACCTCCATTCACGTTTCTACTTAAATGTCTTCTTGAACTCCTGGATTGCAGCTATAAGTGCTTTCTCTGTCTCATCGTCAAGAACCTTAGATGCCTTAATTGACTCTGGTATCTGTGGATACTTAGTATCAATCAGAGCAAATAATCCTTCCTGGAAATCAAGAATCTTATCAACTGGTACATCTAATACATACTTCTTAGTTACTGCATATATTATGATTACCTGATACTCAACTGGCATTGGCTTGTACTGTGGCTGCTTGAGCATCTCTTTGATTCTCTCGCCCTGTGCAAGCTTCTCCTTAGTATCAGCATCCAGTTCTGAACCAAACTGTGCGAATGAAGCAAGTTCTCTGTACTGTGCAAGATCCACACGGATTGGTGCAGCTATCTTCTTCATAGCCTTAATCTGGGCAGCACCACCAACTCGTGATACTGAAAGACCAGCATTAACAGCAGGTCTGAAACCAGAATTAAACATCTCAGTCTCAAGGTATATCTGTCCATCTGTAATAGAAATTACATTAGTTGGAATATATGCAGATACATCTCCAGCCTGTGTCTCAATAATAGGTAATGCTGTAAGAGAACCTCCGCCATACTCATCTGACATTCTGGCAGCTCTCTCAAGCAGTCTTGAATGAAGATAGAATACATCTCCAGGATAAGCCTCACGTCCTGGTGGTCTCTTAAGGAGCAATGAAAGTGTACGGTAAGCAGCAGCATGCTTGCTCAAATCGTCATACACGATAAGTACATCTTCTCCCTTCTCCATCCATTCCTCACCAATAGCGCATCCAGCATATGGAGCAATATACTGTAATGGAGCAAGCTCACTTGCTGTTGAAGCAACTACTGTTGTATAACTCATAGCGCCATACTCTTCAAATGTACTAACGATATTAGCAACTGTAGAAGCCTTCTGACCAATTGCAACGTATATACACTTAACATTCTGACCCTTCTGGTTAATAATTGTATCGATAGCGATAGCTGTCTTACCAGTCTGTCTATCACCGATAATTAACTCTCTCTGTCCTCTTCCAATTGGAACCATGGCATCGATAGCCTTGATACCTGTCTGAAGTGGTGTATCAACTGATTTTCTTGTAATAACACCAGACGCAACTCTCTCAATCTGACGGAACTTATCTGTGTTGATTGGTCCCTTGCCATCAATAGGCTGTCCTAATGCATTAACTACTCTTCCTATTAAAGCATCACCTACTGGAACCTCAACAACTCGTCCTGTTGTCTTAACTGTATCACCCTCATTGATATTGCGGGAATCACCAAGCAAAACGGCACCTACGTTATCTTCCTCAAGGTTTAATACCATTCCGTAAACCTCGCCAGGGAATTCAAGAAGCTCTCCCTGCATAGCCTTCTCAAGGCCATGAATACGTGCGATACCATCAGCCACCTGAATTACAGTACCAACATCTGACACTTCAAGTTCGGTAGAATATCTTTTAATCTGCTCTTTGATTACAGAGCTGATTTCTTCCGGTCTTAAATTCATGGAGCCAACGCACCCTCTTTCTATTAAAGTATAAGCCTGATTACAACTGGACTTTTCTCAAGTCCTTAGCAAGCTCATCTAATTTCGTCTTAACACTGCTGTCTACAACTCTGTCGCCAATCCTTATTATCATTCCACCGATAATGCTCTCATCAACAATATAATTCATATTGAAGCTTACATAATCAGTAGTTTTAAGAAGCTTGTCAACTACGGCAGCCTTAGTCTTTTCATCTAAAGGCTTGGCAGTTGTCACATATGCTGTACCAATCTTCTTATACTCAAGAACCTTTGCACAGAAATATTTCAAAGCAGCTACTATATCTGACTGTCTGTCCTTCGAAACCATAATTGTAAGAAGTCCGACCATATCGTCAGATACAAACTTTCCAAAAACATCTTTTAAAAAATGTTCTTTTTCTATCTTGTCTATCTTTGGATGATTTAACAATTTGCCAACTTCACTATTGTCCTCAAATGCTGTAATGACTGCCTGTGCTTCGTCATACAGTGCATCTGCCTTTGACTGTTCAACAGCAAGCTCAAATAACGCATCACCATAAGTGGCAGCAGCTAGCTTAGCCATGTGCTCTCACTCATTTCATTCAAGGTCTGCTCAATCAGCGCCTGGTTGTCTGCCTCAGTCAAAGAATTAGCAACAACCTTGGCTGCCATAAGCTGTGAAACAGCGATAATCTGCTGTTTAACCTCATCAGCGCATTTCTGTTTTTCAAGCTCTGCTTCTGTGTTAGCACGTTCAATGATTCTTGCCGCCTCAGCCTTAGCCTCCTCAACAATCTTTGCCTCATTGTGCTTTGCAACTTTTCTTGCTTCGCTTAAAATGCTCTCTGCTTCCTTACCAGCAGCTTTAAGCTTCTCTTCATACTCCAGCTTTAATGCTAAGGCACTCTCTTTATCTGCCTTGGCAGTCTCTCTGTCATTAGTAATCTTATCCTGCCTTTTCTTAAGCATGTTACGAACAGGCTTGAATAAGATAAAGGAAAGAAGTACAAACAGTATAAATACATTAACTGCAGTAATTGTAGCATCAAGAAGAAGCTGATAATCTAAGCCAAATAATCGGCCATCATCCGTCAGAGCAATAAATGTACTCAGGGAATTCAATATTTTAGCCTCCTTCCAGCTATATATTTAATGAAAATCTGCCTTTTTCTGAATCTTACTTAAAAGGCTTAACGAACATTAAGATAATAGCAACGGCGAAACCATAAAGACCTGTTGTCTCCGCAACGGCCTGTCCAAGTAACATAGTTGATGTAATATCAGACTTAGCACCTGGGTTACGACCTACGGCTGAAGCACCATAACCTGCTGCGATACCCTGTCCAATACCAGGACCTACACCCGCGATCATTGCGATACCAGCACCAATTGCTGACATTGCTGAGATAAATTCCTGTCCACTAATATTCATTATAAAATCCTCCTTATTAATCGTGTTTTAATTTTAATCACCAATTTTGTCGTTAACATATACCATTGTCAACATACAGAATACATACGCCTGTATACATCCAGAGAACAAATCGAAATATGCATGAAGCACTGCTGGATATGCGATTGTAAATGGTTTTAACAAATCATATATCAAGCCCATAAGAACTGTTCCTGACATGATATTACCAAACAGACGCAATGAAAGTGACAGTGGAACTGCAAACTCACCTATCAGGTTAATTGGAAACAAAAACCATATTGGTTGAAACAATGCTGTAAAATGCTTAATCTTATTCTTCTTGATACCATTAAACTGTATCAGTACAAATGTGATAAGACCTAAGCAAAGTGTTACACCATAGTCTGCAGTAGGTGGCCTTAATCCAAACAGACCGGCAATGTTCGATATAATAATAAACAAAAACAATGTTGACAGATAATTGACAAACTTGTTTGCGTTCTTACCCATAATGCCATCAACCATGGTCTGAAGCATCTCAACTACAAGCTCTACAGCATTCATGAACATTCCCGGCGTCTCATCTTCTGATTCTTTATTAAGCTTGATTCGTGCTACAATTGCAAGAATCAGAATCAATAAAGAAACGTACATAAGAGCCACATGTGTAGTATTGATACTGAAATCGTAATCAATACCCGGAATTCTGAATGTATATAGTGACTTAATCATAAAACTGCTATCAAGCGCCACCATGGATGTCACACCCGCGATTCCCACGTTCTTACCCTCCTTTTCTTTCTTTGTAAATGAATTTTGCCACAGCCGGCTGAAGATATGCCGCTGCCTTCATGGCAAACATTCCTATAAGGGCTGCTAAAAGATCTCCTATATGGAAATAATATAAAAATGCAAACAGTCCTACCATAACAAGTAATCTTATAAAGTAACCAATTACTAATGTTTTGGTTGTGTCAGCCCGTCCGTACACCACCTTATGAATTCGACTGCCAAGATGAAATGAGGCAAATGCTGCATATAAAACACCTGCAAGAAAGCCAACAGCATAAATTGCAGGATTATCAAACACGATAAATATCACAACTTCACCAATAATCAGATATATAAGCTCTATCAGATACATAACTGGTAAAGCCGGGTTCAGACTATTAATTTTCTTTAGCATTGTCATTATCATGATTTGCTTTGGCAACCTTTCTTTTAATGTCCTCTTCCAATCTCTTTTTGCGGGCTTTCTCCTCTTGGCTGACTACATTCATAACCAGCACATAAGCATTACGCCCACCAGCAAGAACCCCGATTATAAGCAATGGAAGCGTAAACCACGTTCCAAACTTGTTATCAAGCCATACGCCTACAGCCACACATAAAAATATGGGCACCATAACTGCTATGGCAACCTGAGATATCAATACTATATTGCGAAGACCGGATCCCCCTTGATTCATCTGGCTATCCTTTCAAATGATGTTTGGTATTATATTAACATTTATAAGTCAAAAAGTCTATCCAATTTACATTTTTATGAAGTATTAATTGAATTCTTATAAAGTTACTGATATAATTCATTCAACTAGTATTCCATTTTGGAGGTAACGCTTATGCCAGCTCTTTACAGAAAAAGACTTATTCCTGATGAATGTATACACTTAAAAGACGATGTTATTGTCTATTCTGACGATAACTGTCTCATTACCAAGTGGAAAACCCTTCATCCCAAGCGTGAATTTTCTCATGGAATCTCTTTTTACTGTATATCTAACGGCTGGAAAATAAGCAAATTTTTTGACGAAGACGACAATCTGACATATATATACTGTGATATAATCGACACAGATTATAATGCCACAACTGACACATATGTATTCACTGATTTACTTGCAGATGTAATTATTGAAGATAATGGATTCGTGCGTGTTGTTGACCTTGACGAGCTTGCTGATGCACATAACGAACATATTCTTTCTGATGAATTACTCTGCATCGCACTCCGCCGCCTTGACAGACTTCTAAAGAATATCTATTCAGGAGAGTTCAAAGAATATATTGCAAAGCTTGATTCTTTCTGCTGATAACTTTTATCAATAAGTTTAATAAGTGTTAATTATGTATTTATACATTTAAAGCCAGCTATCCACTATCCGAATAGCTGGCTTATTTTATCATAGCATTATAATGTAAATTCTATCTTTCTTCCTGTCGGTTTGTACTTTACAATCTCAACCCCTGCTGCCTTAAGCATCCTCTTAGAGCCTATTACAGAAGGCGTATTCTCGTATTTATCACATTCATACACAACTGTCTTTATTCCTGACTGGATAATTGCCTTGGCACATTCATTGCAGGGAAAAAGCGTTACGTATATCTTGGCATTCTCAAGATTGCCGCCACGATAATTAAGAATAGCATTAAGTTCACTGTGGGTTGTATACATATATTTATTATCAAGAGGGTCACCCTCTCTTGCCCATGGGAATTCATCATCTGAGCATCCCACAGGAAGTCCGTTATATCCCATTGATAATATCTTATTATCTTTACTTACTATGCAGGCACCTACCTGTGTATTAGGATCCTTTGACCTGAGCGCAGCCATCTTGGCGACACCCATAAAGTATTCATCCCAGGATATATAATCCATTCTCTTATCACTCATGTATCTGCTCCTTTTATCATCACTTAAAACCGCAGTACTCTTACTATTCTAACATGCTTATTCTCTTTATATGTCTTTCAGCGTTAGAAAACTTTGATTCTAAAAATGTATCTGCTATTCTGAAAGCAAGCTCTGGTCCTATTACTCTTGCGCCGAGGCATAATACATTAGCATTGTTATGCTCCTTTGTAGCCTGTGCTGAGAAACAGTCTCCACATAAAGCTGCTCTTATTCCCTTAATCTTATTAGCAGCCATGCTCATTCCTATTCCAGTTCCACATATAAGGATTCCTTCCTCACACTCACCATTAAGGATAAGCTCGCATACCTGCTTTGCGTATACAGGGTAATCGCATGAATCACTTGTGTAACATCCTACATCCTTACATTCAATTCCTTTTTTCTTTAAATGCTCAATCATCTCATTCTTAAGCTCTAATCCACCGTGATCACATCCAATTGCTATCATATCTTTTCATCCTTCTTTCCGGCTCTCTCATCCAGTGCCTTTTTTATATTTTGTGCGGCTTTCTCAATCATATTCTGTAGCTGCATGAAACATCTGTCATACTCCTCCACACCTTTTCCGTATGGATCTTCTACATCAGCCTCCATATCTCCTGTAAATTCTCCTATTGTATACACATTGATTGCCCTGTCAAATGAAGCGTACACCTTTGCTTTCATAGGCTGGTTCATAACAAGCACCAATGTATCTTTTCCAAAATCTTTATTGGTAATCTGACATGCCTCATTACTTGGAATTATCATCCCATGTCTTGCCGCAACCGCAACTGCTTTGGGATTATATGGTTCCGGAAACAGAACGACCAGTCCGCGTGACTCTACACTCATGTGCTCTATCCCAAGATTCCTTAGTTCATTAGCCATAATCGTTGCCGCCATAGGGCTCCGGCACGTATTACCCATACATACAAATATAATATTGCTGTAAGTATTCACAAACTACCTCCATACCACAACTATACATCTATAATCATATGTCCTGCTGCCTTTATAAGTCTGTTCATAACAGCCTGTCCCACATTATCAGTTGGAAAGCTCTCTGAATATACTACATTAACACCATTCTCGTCAAATTCGCGAAGCACCGCAAAAAGATTTCTTGCTTCCTGCGCCTCATCAAACCTGCTTCCCATATCAACTACATCAAATCCATCATATAAGCTGATATTCTCTGTGGAAGCCATAACAGCCACCTTCGCACCATCTTTCACAGCCTGTGCTGCTTTGGCTCTTATTGTCTCTGCAACCTTTGCCTGCTCGCCTCTTACTATTGTAATCTGTGCATTCGGTGCATAGTGCTTGTATTTCATTCCAGGTGCCTTCGGAATAACACCATCTGGAACACTCTCCATAATCGCCGGGTCCATCATCGCCTTGCCAAGCACGTCCTTTACCTGTTCAAGTGTTATAAATCCCGGTCTTAATATTGTAGGCATATCTGTGCTGACATCAACAATTGTAGATTCAACGCCTATATCTACTGTATCATCTGCAATTATCATGTCAATCCTGCCGTCCATATCATGAATAACATGTTTTGCTCTTGTCGGACTAGGCTTGCCTGATGTATTAGCACTTGGCGCAGCTATATATACGCCTGATTTCTTTATAAGTTCATGTGCCACAGGATGACTGGGCATTCTTATGGCAACTGTATCAAGACCGCCTGTTATAGATGAAGGCACTATCTGTGACTTCTTTAATATCATTGTGAGCGGACCCGGCCAGAAAGCCTCCGCAAGTTTCAGTGCAGCCTCATTCACGTCACTTGAAAGTCTGTACAGGTCCTGCACATCTGCTATATGTACAATCAATGGGTTATCTGATGGTCTGCCCTTTGCCGCATATATCTTAGCTGAAGCCTCACTGTCTAATGCATCCGCTCCAAGTCCATACACAGTTTCTGTTGGGAATGCCACCAGCCCTTTATTTTTTAATATTTCTGATGCCTGTTGATATATTTTATCATCAGTATCATCATGTGCAATTGTAGAAATTATTGTTTTCATTGCAAGCCTCCATGTTACTGACTATCATAGCATGATAATCTCCGATTCACATTGTACAACACTTGGCTCAAATTATGAAGCAAAATATTTATTAATTCCAACAATTATTGAATCAACAATCCTCTGCTGATATTCTTCATCCAGAAGCAGTTTTAACTCTGTCTGGTTAGTAAGAAATCCGCACTCGACAATCACTGTAGGTATCTTTGAATGAACAAGAAGATAATAAGTTTTATCCTGCTTTTCAACTCTCTTATTAGATGTATCAAGATTGTCTTTCATGGATTGCTGTAAAATTCCTGCAAGCTGTTTACCCTTTGCAGAATATGTATAATAAAAGACCTGCGCTCCAGATACATTGCTGTTCTCAAAACTGTTCTGATGAATACTTATCATCATATCAGCCCCTGATGAGTTAGCAATGTCACATCTTTTTTTCAGGTCTGCCCTTTTTTTATTAGTATCTGTCGATACATATAATCCCTCATCCTGCGTCCTTGTCATTATAGTATTAAATCCAAGCTGGTTGAGTGTTTTCTCAAGTTTTAATGCTATTGCCAGATTAACGTCTTTTTCAAGCACATCCCCCTTAGTCTTGCCAGGGTCACTTCCTCCATGCCCGCTGTCTATGACAATAGTATGCTCAGACGTATTAATCTTTTGCAGATTAGAATCATTCAATATAATATCTGATATTGTTGTATTATCTGATTCATCATAAAACTCTGCCTGTATAACTTCTTTTTCCGATATCTGTTTTGATTTTCCTGGCAGACATATGCATGCCGCCATAAACACTCCCAGAATCATACACACAGACATAACAATAACAATTCTTTTATCCCTCATATATTAACAGTCCCGTTTTTAATGTTTTTTATACATTATATGTGCATATATCATAAAACATTCTAAAATAAGCCGTCCTGCCACATGACAGAACGGCTCCGTACGCTACGTTAAATTTCTGGTCTGTAATATATAATTTTTCAAAATAGATGCTTGTATAACATGTTACTTATCCAGCCGGCTGTCCTGCCAGAAAGGTGAAACGGGTCTCCCTCATATGGAATACGAAGTACCGGTTCATCTGTCTTTCCAGATAATACCTTAATCTGTTTATCGCCGCCAAACGTGCACATATATACACATTCACAGCCAAGCTCATCCACAAATCTTAATGTCTTTGCCATTCTGTATATACTTGCCGACAATACAGCATAACGTATGTCAGCCAGCCGGTATATCTCATTCTTTGCACCGACACAGCCGCAGTCATATATTATAACCTCGGCACTGTCCATGAGTTTTGACATTGCTTCATTATCATCTTCCAGAATAAATGTAATGTTCTTATAGGAAAATTTTCTGTAATCATTTCGCACTCTGCCTGTCTCGATACATATTTTTAAAAAGTCCTTATGATTATCACACTCTGTTATCACGGTCCTTAAGCCACATACATTGGCACAATAATTAGCAAGCATTATAGAAAGGTGTGTCGAACCTGCTCCCACACATGAGCCGCAGACTGCAATCCTTATCTTATCTTTACCTGCCAAACCATGCTTTCTTCTTGGAAAACTCAAATATCTCAAGCATTGCCTCCTCAAACAGCCTGTTCTCTACATTCCATCTGTACATACACGGAAACCTGTAGTGTCTGTGTCCACCACCGAATCTTTTTATGTACCTGTAGAAATCGTGTCCACTTACGTGATTAATAAATATAATGGTGTCTTTGTCAGATTTTTCCATAGCCACATAGTCACTCCTGCGGTAACCGCAATCACCGACAAGAATGTTAATGCCATTCTTTCGATTCTTTCTGTCTGTTCCAAAGTCATGTATGTGATAGGTACACTCACGATAATCCTCTGACACACAACCAGAATACTCTGGTCTTATGATAATTCCGCTATGTAATACTGCACCGCCATGCTGATTGTCCAATATCTTTTCAGATTTCAAATCATGAACATCTCCATGTCTTATAACTACTACGTTTTTACCTCTTCTTGCCAGAAAAGAAGCCATGCAGAGGCAAAAATGTGTTGTTCCTATCCCATGTCTCGTCCCCGAAACGTATACATTAATCAATGACTTGTCCGCATTATGAGCTGTATTATTAGTATGCTTAAGCATTGGTCTCTGTATTCTTAAAAGATCTTTCCGTAACTGGTCTATGGATTGATATCTTTGATTCTGATTGTGACGCAGGCATCTCTCAATGACTGGTCCAACCGATTTTGAATTGAGACGGCATACTCTGTGTATGTCATCCTGTATAGATTGCTCATGGCTGTCATCAACCATATAAGCAATTAAGATTCCTATACTGTATATATCTGATAGAGGATTCCCTTCGCCAAAAAACTGTTCTGGTGCTGCATATCCAATCGTTCCATAAGAACTCATATTCTGATTGTCATTCCGCCTTGAACTATCGAAATCTATCAAATGAACAACCAGCCGCTTTCCCTTGTGTGTTACCTCTTCATGTATCATAATATTATCAGGCTTAATGTCAAGATGTGCTATCAAAGCCTTATTGTGCAGATATTCTATTATATTACATACAGAAATGGATATATCAACAGCATCATATAATGATAATGACCCGTTTTCCTGTATATATTCATCCAAAGATTTGCCAGCAATATATTCTTCTATAATGCAGATACTTATATTATCTTCTTCTATATCATATATGATGGGAAGTCCATCAAACTTTAAGTCCTTAATAAGCATCGCTTCCCGGTACACACGTAAATAATCTGGCACCTGCTTACTTACAACTTTAGCTATTCTTATAGAATCAAGTTGTATATGCCTGACAAGAAATACGCTTGTATGCTCCGTAGTGGCAATCTTTCTGATTATTGCATACTTATCAGATATCACAATATTATATTATTAACCTCCTCTCTACTTGTTTATCAGCTCTGTTAATATACTATCACAATATTTTTGTTATTGCAACAGCTTTTTTATATTTATTATATATTTTTTATTTTTATTTTACTACAAACCTTGTCCCTGCAGTCTTTACATATCCATTAAAAATGGGTATTATAGTATATGCCTACCACCATATATTTATGTGAGGCGCATTTGAGATTGGAAGTGATTTATATGAAGATAGAGAAGATTAACGACAACCAGATACGCTGTACTTTGGGAAAGAAAGATCTCGCAGACAGAAACCTAAAAGTAAGCGAGTTAGCTTATGGCAGTGAGAAAGCGCGCGAACTTTTCAGAGATATGATGCAGCAGGCATCTTTTGAATTTGGTTTTGAAGCCGAGGATATCCCACTTATGATTGAGGCTATTCCAGTAAGTGCTGATTGTATTGTACTCATAGTGACAAAGGTTGATGAACCAGAAGAACTTGATACAAGATTTTCAAGATTCTCGTCAGAATATAATGATGATTATGATTATCCTGATGATGAATACAGTGATGATTTTTCAGATATTGAACAGATAGATTCTAATTCGTCAACACCTTCTGCTACTGATGAGCTCGACAAGACACAGCCAGAACCAGATAAGAAGGCAGCCGATACATCTAATGTAGATATTCCTAGCAGTGATGTTGCCAATGATGTTATGAATCTTTTTAATAAAGTTAAAGATTATATCAATGGCAATATTCAGGATTCTGACAGCAGCAATTTTGTATCATTAAAGGATTCGCTGACTGGCATGCCATCAATTGACACCAGCGGCACAATCGCTGATAAGACTACAGATTCTGTAATCAAGAGTCATAAGATTGTCAATATATTAAGAATATTCTCATTTGATTCATTCGACACATTTGCAGGAGCTGCCCAGGCAGTCGCCGCTATATATACAGATAAGAATTCTTTATATATGGACAGTGCTGATAACAGATTCTATCTTACTCTTAACAAAAATACAACCAGCAGCACTAATTATAACAAAACCTGTAATATACTCTCAGAGTATGGCACTAAAGAGCCTCTTAATTCCAATAGTGTCTGCTACTTTGATGAGCATTACAGATGCATAATCAAAGACCACGCCATTCAGGTTGCATCAAAATATGAGAATCTATAAAAATAATGCCTGCGCTTAATCTACTAAGCGCAGGCATTAACTTTATAATTAGCCTCTTGTTGCAAGATATGTTGTGATTTCTTCCATAAGATCATCACAATCCATTCCATGAACCATAGCTGCTTCCTCTATTGTCTCACCCTGTGATGATGGACAACCAACACAATGCATGCCAGCGCCCATAAGGATTGGAATTATACCCGCATCAATCTGTATAGCTTCACCAATTGTAGTATCCTTGGTAATTCTTGCCATATGATATTTCCTCCTGAATAAATAATTAAATACAAAGCTTACTATAATAGTATGTGTCGAAATTGTCAAGAAATCCGTATCATATTAAGGTTATCTTTACTATTGAATTTCAGATGCAAATAGCGTATAATCATAAAAAATATCATAAAGGAGGACTTGATTTATGGCATACGTAATTAATGATGATTGCATTAGCTGTGGAGCTTGTGCTGCTGGATGTCCAGTTGAGGCTATCAGCGAAGGCGCTGCTCATTATGAGATCAACGCTGATGTCTGTGTAGATTGTGGTGCATGTAACGCTACATGTCCAGTTGGCGCTCCTAACCCACAGTAGGATTTCAGATGAAGTGTACGCCTTATGGCGACTACATAAACAGCCAGGTCTTTTTATAGACCTGGCTGTTTTTTGTTATCTAAAAGATTAGCAAATCTTGTCTGTTCTGGAATCCATGCCATCTTGACCGTTCCAATAGGACCATTACGCTGCTTAGCAATAATAATCTCGGCAATTCCCTTAATCTCTGTATCTTTATTATAATAATCATCTCTGTAAAGAAACATTACAACGTCCGCATCCTGCTCGATAGCTCCTGACTCTCTAAGGTCAGAAAGCATAGGTCTGTGATCCGGTCTTTGCTCTACAGCTCGGCTTAACTGTGACAATGTTACAACCGGCACATCCAGTTCTCTTGCCAAAGCCTTCAGAGATCTTGATATATCAGATATCTCCTGCTGTCTTGAATCTGAACGTGAACCACCGCTTCCACTCATCAACTGAAGATAATCGATAATTACAAGTCCAAGATCATTTTCCATCTTGTACTTTCTACATTTTGATCTAAGCTCTGCGATTGATATACCCGGTGTGTCATCAATTATAAGATGTGATTTGGCAATACTGTCGGCACCTTCGACCAGCTTACCCCAGTCGCTTGAATCAAGACGTCCTTTTCTCAGCTTATCAGCATCAACCGTAGATTCCAGACTCAACATTCTGTTTACAAGCTGGACATTTGACATTTCCAATGAGAATATCGCAGTTGTAATTCCCTGCTTTATTGCCACATTTTCAGCAACATTCAGGACAAACGCAGTCTTTCCCATAGATGGTCTGGCAGCAACAAGTATAAAATCAGATGGCTGGAGACCTGATAAATAATTATCAAGGTCGATAAATCCAGTAGGAACACCTGTTACAGAGCCCCTGTTCTTGGCAGCCGCCTGAATCCTGTCAAGTGCCTCAAGCACAACCTTATCAATAGGCGTATACTCATGGTCACCTTTATTCTTGACAAGATCAAATATTTTCTTTTCAGTATCCGCAAGTATATCCTCAGTCTTGCTTGTTCCGGCATAGCATTCATTCGCTATTCCATCATTGACACGAATTATATTTCTAAGAATCGCCTTATCTTTTACTATTCCTGCATACTGCCTTATATTGGCTGATGTAGGCACTGCGGCAAGAAGGTCTCGTATGAATTCAATGCTGTAAACCTCGGCAGGAACATTCTGCTCTTTCAGACGTTCCTGCAGTATAACAATATCAACTGGCTTGCCTTCATTGTTAATATCTATCATAGTCTGGAACATTATCCCATACTGCTTGTGATAGAAATCATCTGCTGAAAGCATTTCACCTGCCGTTATTATAGCCTGACGGTCCATTATCATCGAACCAACCACCGACTGCTCAGCTTCAAGGCTGTTAGGCATTATTCTTGTGATTGCTGATTCTTCCATTGTTAACAGCTCCTCTTGTATTATTGAAATTCCGTTCTGTATTAGTTGCTTCCCTCAACAACAACCTTTAACTTAGCTGTAACATCCTTGTGAACCTTAACAGGAACCTCATATGTTCCCAATGCCTTGATTGATTCATCAAGCTTTAATTTCTTCTTATCTATATCTAATCCATTCTGCTCTTTCATAGCCACAGCAATCTCCTTAGATGATACTGCGCCAAATGTCTTGCCACCCTCACCTGTCTTGATTGAGAGCTTTACCTGAACATCCTCTATCTTAGCTGCAAGCTCCTTGGCAGCCGCAAGTTCCTCTGCCTCAAGCTTAGCCTGTCTAGCCTTCTCAAGCTTTAAATCATTGAGATTCTTAGGTGTTGCCTCTAAACCAAGCTTCTTTGGCAGCACATAATTTCTTGCATATCCATCATTAATCTTAACAATCTGTCCCTTTTTTCCAAGTGTCTTAACATCCTCAAGTAATATAACTTCCATTATAAATCTCCTTCCTGAATCATTGCATCTATAGTATTCTTTATTGTCTGTATTGCCTGGTCGATTGTGCAGTCACGGAGCTGTGCACCCGCTATTGTCATATGGCCGCCGCCACCAAGCTTCTCCATGATAATCTGTACATTAACCTCATCAATGGACCTTGCACTTATATATATTACATCATTATACTGTGTCACAACAAATGATGCCTTAATGCCCGATATATCAAGCAACTGGTTGGCAGCCTTAGCTCCACCAATTGTCGGACTGTCAAGTCCCTTGCCATCAAACACCGTTATTGCAAATGAATCCTTATAGACAACTGCATTGCTTACAGCATGTGCAACAGCCACATAACACTGCATATCGTCTCTTAACATCTTTCTTACTCTTGTGATATCTGCCCCATGTCTTCTAAGGAATGCAACCGCCTCAAATGTTCTTGGTCCCGATTTGCTCTGGAATCCATCCGTATCAATACTTATTCCGGCATATAAAGCGTCTGCCTCGTATGGTCTTATCTTAACACCATCCTCGACATACTGAATCATCTCTGTAATCATCTCTGCCGCTGACGATGCATATGGGTCAATATATGAAAGAACCGCTCCTGTTATTGGCTCACTGCTCTGTCTGTGATGGTCAAATACCATAATTGTCTTACACAGGGTAAGCAGGGCTGGACACTCTGTTCTGTCCACCTTATTAACATCGACAACAATAACCGCTGTCTGCTTGTTAACATATTCAGGTGCTTCCTCACGGCTTAAAAACATATCTTCCGGATAATTGTCATTATTCATGAATCTGTCTTTGAATGGCTTAACACTTGAAGTAACATCATTGATAACTATATGTGCTTCTTTTCCAAGTCTCTGACATATTACATATATTCCAATCGCAGAACCAAATGAATCAATATCAGCCATCTTATGGCCCATGATAAGAACATTATCTGTTGTCTCTAGAATCTGTCTTAACGCATGCGCCTTTACACGCACCTTTACCCTTGTATTCTTTTCCTGCTGCTGGCTCTTACCACCATAATATAACGTCTTCTCGCCATCTTTCACGACTGCCTGGTCTCCACCTCTTCCTAGTGCAAGATCCATAGCTGCCTTTGACATATCATAGCTCTTCGCATAATCACCGGCACCTGTTCCTATTCCTATGCTCAAAGTTATAGTCATATCATTTCCAATCTTGATGTTCTTGATATCCTCAAGAAGACTGAATTTATCAGCCATAAGCTTCTCAAGATACTGATATTTGAATACAGCAAGATATTTATCCTTTTCAAGCTTTCTGACTATAGCAGAACCTGTGGTAAAGTACTTATTAACTCTCTTATCAACAAGTCCTACAAAAAGTGAACGTCTTACATCATCAACGCTCTCAAGTGCCTCTTCGTAATTATCTATATATATAAGCCCTACAACAAATCTGTCAGCTCTTATCTTCTTAATATAAGAATTAATGTCTGTCTCATCAAACATATATATTGCAATGAGAGAATTCTCATCAACATCCTGTTCAATCTCTCTGTTCTTAGACAATCCATTAATTACAATTCTTTTTAATTCAACGCGGTAATCCCTCTCATCATATGTAAGACGTATCTCCTTAGTTGAATCCTCTTCCGGGAAATCTTTTGCCTTAATCTCTGGGAATATCGCCTCAACAGTGCCATTGTACCGTTTGCTTTTTCCAGTTTTATCCTGCATAAGCTGATTCATCCACAGTATATGCCCTTTATTATCAGCGAGCGCATATGGTATCTCAAGGTCATACAGCATCTGTCTCTGTACCTGAGAATATCCCGATGCAAACTCAATCAGTTCATGCATAAAAGATGGACGCAGATATACAAGCACCACAATATATATAACAATATATGCGAATAACACACCTGTTAAAACATTGGCACATTTAGCATCTATGAAATACATAACTGCTGTAGCTGCCAATAACATAATGCCTATGATAACAGGCCATATTATTATCAGCTTCATTTTGCCTGTAAGCCGGCTTATTTTGTTTCTTTTATTTTTACCAGACATAATACACCTCATGCTTCATTCCATAACAGAATCACATAGTTGTTGTTATTATATCATTTTATTCAGATAAATGATACTATAATTTAAAAGCCGCTGTACTAATCTTTTAGTACAGCGGCTCGTAAGCTCATTAATTATTATATTAATCTACGCTATATGGAAGTAAAGCTACGTGACGAGCTCTCTTAACAGCTACTGTAAGAGCTCTCTGGTGCTTAGCACAGTTACCTGTGATTCTTCTAGGAAGGATCTTTCCTCTTTCAGAAACATACTTCTTTAACATAGCAACATCTTTATAATCTAAAGCCTTGTTTGCGTCAGCACAAAATGCGCAAACTTTCTTTCTTCTACGCATAGGTCTTCTTCTCATCTGACCTTCTGGTCTCTCAGCCTTCTTTTCTGGCATATCATTTACCTCCTATTTAGTTAAAAGGCAAACCCTCGTCTTCTACTCCGTCTGGAATATTCATAAATCCGTCACCTGCTGGTGCCTGTGGAGTAGGGCTTGATGGAGCATATGATGAATCCATGCCCTGTGAAGATTTGCTCTCTGCAAATTCCTGGTCGTCAACAACCACATCAGTAGTGTAAACCTTCTGACCATCCTTGTTAGTATAACTGCCTGTCTGAATTCTTCCGCTGACAACAACCTTAGTTCCCTGATGAAGATACTTCTCAGCAAACTCTCCTGATTTGCCAAATGCAACACAGCTTATAAAATCTGCTGTCTGCTCGTTAGAACCAGCAGCTCTTGTACGTCTTCTGTCCACTGCTAATGTATATCTAGCAACTGCCATTGAACCTTCAGCGTTCTGTGAATAACGCACATCTGGATCTCTGGTAAGTCTTCCCATTAAAATTACTCTATTCATGACTTGTCTCCTATTCTATAAAGAGCTGTTAAGCCAAACTGGGACTAATAATTAATTATTCTCCATCCTTAACGATTAAGAATCTAATTACGTTCTCCATGATACGAATTCTGCTCTCAACTTCTGCTGGGCAAGTAGCGTCTGCCTCAAACTTGATGAAGTTGTAGAAACCTTCGCTCATATGCTGAATGTCATAGGCAAGTTTCTTCTTCTCAACTGTACCTGGATCTGTAATAGTACCGCCAAAACGAGTGATTAATTCCTTAACCTGCTCAACAGTAGCGTTTCTTACTTCATCCTCGACGTTTGCACTTACAACTAAAGCTAATTCATACTTATTCATTCTACGTCGCACCTCCTTCTGGTCTCTGGCCCTTTCGATTATTCACAGTGAAAGAGCAAGGAAAAATTACATATTACGAATTGATAGTATATCATAAATAATATTTACTGGCAACCCTTTTTTATGTTTTTTGTATTTTTTTCTACCATGGTTCTGCTAACCATTATCTCATGACCACATCCACAGCATTTCAACTTAAAATCCGCACCAACACGCAATATTTCCCAGTCACTGCTTCCACATGGATGCTTTTTCTTGAGGGTAACAACATCCCCTACATCATAGACAATCATTGGCACCTCCGTATTTTCCAAATACTTCTCCTAATGGAGCATGTATTAAAAGGTCAGCTCTTCTGTCATAAGGAGTTTCTGATTTGTTAACCAGAATCAGCTTATGTCCATTATAATAATCTATAAGTCCCGCCGCCGGATATACTCCAAGTGATGTACCACCAACTATAAGCACATCTGCCTCGCGTATAAGATGGACAGCACCACGTATATTATTATCATCAAGTCCTTCCTCGTACAGTACAACATCAGGTTTGATTCTTCCACCACACTCACATGTAGGAATACCCTCTGAATTAATTATCACATTAATATCATAGAATTTATGACATCTCTCACAATAATTCCTAAGGACACTTCCATGAAGTTCATACACAATCTTGCTTCCAGCCTTTTGATGCAGACCATCAATATTCTGTGTAACGATACCTTTAAGCTTGCCTTCTCTTTCTAACTGTGCAAGCTTAATATGCGTTGTCGATGGCATCGCATCAGGAAACAGCATCTTATTACGGTAAAATCTAAAGAATTCCTCTGGCTTTCTCATATAAAATGTATGGGAAAGAATTGTCTCTGGTGGATAATCATACTGCTGGTTATATAATCCATCAACACTTCTGAAATCTGGTATTCCGCTCTCTGTCGATACACCAGCTCCACCAAAGAATACTATATTATCTGATTCATTAATCCATTGTAAAAATGTATCAATCTTCTGATTGTAATCATCATTAATATTACTCATTAATAATCACACCTAACACATAACAGCCTTGTTTATCGAGATTCTTTACCTTCTGCTGTGCAGACATCTCACTGTAATCAGCCTGCTGAAGCATAAGAACAGAACGGTCACAACATGATGCAGCCTTGCCGAATTCATCTGACTGTACTACAACTACATCATAGTCTACATAATTATCTATAAAATCTTTGAGCCTTGAAGTCTCAACATCTTTAATATTGACATCATCAACATTACCAGTAAACACAATATCAAAATCATTTCTATTAGTAATGCATACGAGATCTCTGGCATCTTCACTTCCTGAAAGATAACTTGTAACACCTTTTAAGTCTTTTCCAAGTCTGTATTTTGATAAGAAAATCTCTTCTTTCATATCAGCATCAATAAACAAAACACTCTTGCCTAATTCATGGATTGTTCCTGCTAACTTGAACGCAAGCACTCCATCACCTACAGTACCAAGAATTGTATTATCAGGTCCCATCATAGATAAAACCTTATTAGCAAGAGACAGATAACAATCATGCTCACTGTCCGTCATCTTTAAAAGTTTATCAACATTAACACTAAACATAATATAACGCCTCCTACTTTCTGATTATTCCAAGTACTTCTGAACTTGATCTCATGACATTCTTTTCGCTCTTAGCTGGCTTTTCCTCAACTGGCTCTTTAGCTGCTGCAACTTCGCTGTCTGCAATAGAAGCTATTGTTCTGCTTGCTGCTGAGTACTCATCCTCGTCATTATCGTCCTCATCGATGTCATCTTCATCATAATAATCTTCAAGGCTATTGCTTAAAGAATCCTGATTATTGTCAAAAGATACAACATTATCCTGTACTGGCTCTTCCGCAACCTCTTCCTCGATATCATCATCTTCTTCTGGCTGTGTCTCTTCCTTAACTTCATGTACCTTTTTCTTTTTGTTCTTCTTTTTCTTCTTAGAATCCTTATCCTCACCTAATTTGGCAAGTTCTTCCTTATATATATCAACTCCGATGGCTTTGTTGAACTTATCATCCTCATCTTCCTCATCATCATCGTCTTCTTCATCACTGCCATTATGATATACATTCTTATCATATGTAAGCATATAATTAGCTGGTACCATATTGCCAAATCTACGCTCATAATCCATCTCATCATCTGAATTGTCATCATCTTTAAATGCATTCATAACAAATATAACTATAAGCTCTATAACAAGGCATATAGCAGCAACTATTCCTGCTATAATTGCAGCTCTTCTGTTGATGTCAGGCTTGATTGCAACATTGCTCTCGCTTCCATACTCAAGAACCTGTATAGACTCAACTGCCACAATACTTGTAGTCTTCATCGCATTTTTAGCAATAGCATCAACATATGTCTTAGCTGTATTCTGGTCTGGATTAGTTATTGTAAGCTCAATAATATTACTGTTAGGAACAGTCTTTACTGTAAGATACTGGGCAATATCCTCTGATGTTCCTGCTGTCTTCTGTGCTGCTGATATTACCACATTACTCTTAAATACAATCTCAAAATCCTTAACAAGTCCACCATCTGTAGCTCGTACTGTTGCCTCATTTTTTTCACCAGGTGTTACTATAATCTTGGCTGTTGATGTATACATTGGAGTTGTTGTGCTGCTCTCATATATATATCCACCTATTGCACCTAATAAAGTGACAATTATAAGAATTAACGCGCATCTTGAAAACTTTTTCATATGACCTGCTCTCCTTCACTAGCTGTATAACTTTGCAGGGTATCTGCCCTCAGATATAAGTTTTTTAATTGACTCTACAACTAACGGCTTATCTTCCTTATATGTAACACCAAACCATTTATCTCTTGTCTCAAGAACTGATACGTTAGCTCTTCCAGCTTTAATTAGCGAATCAACTACTGATGGGAGAAGATACTCACTCTTGATATCCCCCTCCTTGATATTAGAAAGGAATTCTGCAAATCCTGTCTCAAGTTCGCCAAGGAAATCTGGAGTAAATCCCCACATATTCATTGAAACATAATTTTCAGGATCAATTGGTGTTATACCACCATCTTTATCCTCTATTCCTGCACCTGTAGCTGTCTTAACAAGTCCACCCGTCTCGTTAACGCCAACAAGATGCTTGTGCTCATCCATAACACACACGCCTCTTGTAACTGCACCATTATCACTAAGTGTATTGCCAAGTATGAATCCAGCCATGCAGAATTCAAATTCCTTGTCTGATGGATGTTCTTCAACAAGATAATCGTGTATAAGCTTAAATGCTTCCTTACCATAATAATCATCTGCATTAATTACAAGGAATGGCTCATTGACAATTCCTTTACATGCAAGGATAGCCTGTCCTGTTCCCCAAGGTTTAGTACGATCTGCTGGCTTCTCATATCCTTCTGGCAGTGCATCAAGTTCCTGAAATGCATATTCTACTGGGATTACCTTTGATATTCTATCTCCGATAACTTCCCTGAATGTGTCATAAAGGTCTTTTCTTGTAACGAATACTACTTTATTAAAACCAGCCTCAATAGCATCATATATAGAATAATCCATTATAATCTCGCCATTAGGTCCCATAGGCTCAAGCTGCTTTATTCCTCCACCAAAACGGCTTCCCATTCCTGCCGCCATAATAACTAAAGTTGTTGACTTCATACGTCCTCCTTATTGTGTGCTTAATTTAATTCTGGATAGTAATACCATCTTATAGATGTTATCTTTCCGCTATTATCTATATCAAAATCCAACTGGGCAAATGCATCATTAACTGTCGCATAGCCATCCTTATATGGGGCTTTAAAACAAGTAAACTCTACTATATAAGAGTCTGCTGTCTCCTGAGAAGCGTATCCGTTAAAATTAATAAGACCATACTGTATGTCTGTCTTAATCTTGGCATTCTCAAGTGAATCTATTGTATAGCTTCCATATAAAAACTTTCCCAGAATAGTTGTCTTATCATCTGAAAAATAATAACTGTTAAAGCAATCCTGATCTCTGTAATACTTCTTGAGAATATCATCAAATGTATTACCAACTGATAATCCTCTTGAAAATACCTCTGAATCACCGACTCCTGCCGCTGCTGTCAAAACGTATTCTCCATTAATCTCTGTAAAAACAAGTGTTAGATCATTATATGAATATACTTTTTCTTTTAAATCCATCTCTGTCTTATCAGTTTCTTTTGTCTCATGTATTAATGAAGGCTGTCCAAGTAATGCTACAACCTGTGATTCTTTCATCAGGTATGTAACCTTGCCAACCTTTAAATCATCATATGAGAATTTATCTGCGGTACTTACAGACAGTGTTTCATATTGCTTTACTGCCTCTGTTATATCTTCGCCATCTGTTGTAATAACAGCCTCTACACGCTTACCACAGCCAGCAAATGACATGGCTGTTACCATTGCAAGAATTGCGCAGACTGTTTTTAAGTTAATAAACTTTGACTTGCGAATCATACAGTCCCCCTTTATAAACATGCTTGTATTAGTATATCACACCAGATTGTGTTGTCAAATCATTCAGCCCAGATACTAAACTGATATTATGCCAAAAAAAGCTGTACTGAATCGCTTCAGTACAGCTTTTACATTAGAGGCGACAACCAGATTCGAACTGGTGATCAGGGTGTTGCAGACCCACGCCTTACCGCTTGGCTATGTCGCCATTTAACTCCCCGAGTAGGACTCGAACCTACGACAGCGCGGTTAACAGCCGCGTGCTCTACCGACTGAGCTATCGAGGAATAGTAATACGAAGTTTCCTTCGCACCAGGTATTCTATGATTGCACAAAATGACGTAATCGTTACGTCATTCCTGATACACAATATCTTATGTAACTGCAATACTGATTATACCTTCAAAACTTCATACAGATTTCCAAGAACAAACTTGCTGGAAAGCCGGTCATCTCGATCCCGCTTTGCTTCATCTCGATGATTTTGCTACGCAAAACTCTGTCTTACACCAGTTCCAGTTCCGCAGATAAATCTGCTCCCTGTCACTGCTTTCATCCAGCCGTCTTTCTCCGCTTTTGGTCAAGCCCTCGATCGATTAGTAACAGTCAGCTCCACACGTTACCGTGCTTCCACCTCTGCCCTATCTACCTTGTACTCTTCAAGGGATCTTACTTCCTTATGGAAGGGATATCTCATCTTGAGGGGGGCTTCACGCTTAGATGCCTTCAGCGTTTATCCCTTCCGGACTTGGCTACTCTGCCATGCCGTTGGTCGACAACAGATACACCAGTGGTCCGTCCATCCCGGTCCTCTCGTACTAAGGACAGCTCCTCTCAAATATCCTCCGCCCGCGCCGGATAGGGACCGAACTGTCTCACGACGTTCTGAACCCAGCTCGCGTACCGCTTTAATGGGCGAACAGCCCAACCCTTGGGACCTGCTACAGCCCCAGGATGCGATGAGCCGACATCGAGGTGCCAAACCACTCCGTCGATGTGAACTCTTGGGAGTGATAAGCCTGTTATCCCCAGGGTAGCTTTTATCCGTTGAGCGATGGCAATCCCACTTTATACCACCGGATCACTAAGTCCTACTTTCGTACCTGCTCCACCCGTCGGTGTCGCAGTCAAGCTCCCTTCTGCCTTTGCACTCTTCGAATGGTTTCCAACCATTCTGAGGGAACCTTTGAGCGCCTCCGATACCCTTTCGGAGGCGACCGCCCCAGTCAAACTCCCCACCAGACATTGTCCCCCGGCCGGTTTACGGCCGCAGGTTAGAAATCCAATACTGCAGGGGTGGTATCCCAACATCGGCTCTGTGACAACTGGCGTCATCACTTCACAGCCTCCCACCTATCCTGTACATGCAATACCGAATCCCAGTATCAAGCTAGAGTAAAGCTCCATGGGGTCTTTCCGTCCTGGCGCAGGTAACCAGCATCTTCACTGGTACTTCAATTTCACCGGATGCATTGTCGAGACAGTGCTCAAATCATTACGCCTTTCGTGCGGGTCGGAACTTACCCGACAAGGAATTTCGCTACCTTAGGACCGT
>URGC01000013.1 GCA_900547255.1 uncultured Eubacterium sp.
CGTAGCAATCTGGTATCAAAGGGGTCAAAATACCTTTTGACCCCAACATCATAATATTTAAAGTACTTATTCTACATATGGAGGCTGGCAATGAAAGAGAATGTCAAAAAATACCTGACAATATCATTATGTCTTTTCACGTCATTTGCATTAGCTATTATTTTATTCTTTGTTCTATATAAAATTGATGCAATACGTTCTGTTCTTGGACATATATTCAAAACAATGATGCCATTTGTCATAGGAATTATTCTTGCATATATAATATATCCTATGTGCAACCAGTTCGAGGTTCTATACAATAAGCTGTTTTCCAGAATGAAAAATGAGTCTAAGAGAACTAAAATCTCAAGTACTCTCAGTGTGTTTTCTGGAATTATAATATCACTTATAATTGTATATATAATTCTTATGGTTATCATTCCACACCTTATATCAAGTGTCATAGCACTGGTTAACATATTACCAGTCAGTGCCAACAAGCTGATTAACTACCTTGACCACACACTTACATCACATCCTGAGATAAGAGACAGTATGCAGGATCTGATTGACAGAGGATATAAGGAAGCACAGAACTGGATTAACAATGAGCTTCTTAAACAGGTTCAGATATTTGCAACAAGTCTTTCATCAAGTATTATGGGATTCTTCACTGCATTATTTAATCTGTTTGTCGGAATAATAGTAGCTGTCTATATTCTTCTTGGAAGGAAAAAGCTTTCAAGACAGGCTAACCTTATATGCTACAGCATATTCAAAGAGAATATTGCAGATAAAATCGTTGATGAAGTAGGCTATATTAACAGTGTATTTACAGGATTTATCAATGGCAAGATATTAGATGCCGTCGTTATCTCTATAATATGCTACATAGGAATGATGATTTTCCACTGGATTACACCTAATAAAAATCTTATGAGCGAGATACTGGTTGCTGTAATTGTCGGCATATTTAATGTAATACCATTCTTTGGCTGGTATATAGGCTTGTTCCTGTCTGCGCTGCTTATATTGATTGTCAACCCTGTACAATGCATCTTTTTTGTGGTATTTGATTTCATATTACAGCAGATAGATGGCAATATAATCGGTCCTAAGATACTTGGCAACACAACTGGTATCTCAAGCCTGTGGGTTCTCTTTTCCATATTCCTGTTCGGGGATATATGGGGATTTGCAGGAATGTTAATAGGCGTTCCACTTTTTGCTGTTATATATCACCTTATTACTAATCTGGTATTCTCCGGACTGGAAAAACGCGGACAGACAGATATGGCTAATGAATACCGTGACGATTACCCTGATAAAGACACCATAAAGCAGGAGAAAAAAAAGGCAAGACAGGTAAAGAGAGCAGAAAAGCTTATAAAAAGGGATTCAAAACAAAAAGAAATGAATGTCAAGTAAAAATGCTTGACAAGTGTTTTTACTCATGATAATATACTTAAGGTTTGAAATTATCAAGAATAGGTTGTTGTCATGGAAAAAATTGTTGAGCAGACACTTTTATATGATTTTTATGGCGAACTTCTTAATGACCATCAGAAAAGCATATATGAAGATGTAGTTTTTAATGATTTGTCTTTGAGTGAAGTTGCTGATGAATATGGTATATCCAGACAAGGTGTATTTGATTTGATTAAGCGTGTTAATAAAACACTTGCTGAGTATGAGAACAAGCTTCACCTTGTAGATAAATTCATATCGACTAAAGCTAAGATTCATGATATTCAAAAACTTTCTGACGAATATATCGCAGATAAAGATATTTCTAAGATTGAGGCTATACAGAAGATAGCCAATGATATAATTGATAATTTTTAGGAGGGCGTATGGCATTTGATAGTTTATCTGATAAACTGCAGAACATATTTAAAAACCTTCGTGGAAAAGGCCGTTTAAGTGAAGCAGATGTTAAGGCTGCACTTAAAGAAGTTAAGATGGCTTTGCTTGAAGCTGATGTTAATTTTAAAGTTGTAAAGCAATTCGTTAAGTCAGTTGAGGAACGTGCAATCGGACAAGATGTAATGTCAAGTCTTACACCAGGTCAGATGGTTATTAAGATTGTTAACGAAGAGATGGTATCTCTTATGGGTTCTGAGACTACTGAGATTGCCCTAAAGTCCGGCAACGAAGTTACTGTTATTATGATGGCAGGTCTTCAGGGTGCTGGTAAGACAACTACAACAGCCAAGTTAGCTGGCAAGTTCAAGTCTAAAGGCAAAAAGCCACTCTTAGTTGCATGTGATGTATACAGACCAGCCGCTGTTGAACAATTAAAAATCAACGGTGAGAAACAGGGCGTTGAAGTATTTTCTATGGGAACTAATAACAGTCCTGTAGATATAGCTAAAGCTTCAATCGCACATGCAAAGAATAATAATTATAATATTGTTATTTTAGATACTGCTGGTCGTCTTCATGTCGATGAAGACATGATGGAAGAGTTAATCAACATCAAGAACGCTGTCGATGTAGACCAGACTATATTAGTAGTAGATTCCATGACTGGTCAGGATGCCGTTAATGTAGCTGCATCATTTAATGAAAAAATTGGAATTGACGGCGTTATACTTACCAAGCTTGATGGTGATACAAGAGGTGGTGCAGCCCTTTCTATTAAGGCTGTAACCGGCAAGCCTATACTTTATGTAGGTATGGGAGAGAAATTATCAGACCTTGAACAGTTCTATCCAGACAGAATGGCTTCAAGAATCCTTGGAATGGGAGATGTGCTCACTCTTATCGAGAAAGCGGAAGCCCAGATTGATCAGGAAAAAGCCAAAGAGATGGAACAGAAGTTCAAAAAAGCTGAGTTTGATTTCAACGATTTCCTTGAGTATATGGGACAGATTAAGAATATGGGCGGTATCGGTTCAATTCTTAACATGCTTCCGGGAATGGGACTTGGAGGACAGCTAAAAGGTCTCGATGCCAATATGACAGATGACGCTGAGGCAAATCTTAAAAAGACGGAGTCAATTATCTATTCAATGACAGCTAAGGAGAGAAGTAATCCTGACATCCTTAATCCGTCAAGAAAGAACAGAATTGCCAGAGGTGCTGGTGTTGACATAAGTGATGTCAACCGCCTGGTAAAACAGTTTGAGCAGATGAAAAAGATGATGAAGCAGATGCCAGGCATGATGAAAGGTGCTAAAAAGGGACGTTTTAAACTTCCTTTTTAACATGACTGTTTACAGTCTATAGATTTATTCAATAATATTTAGGAGGTGAAATTAAAGATGGCAGTAAAGATTAGATTAAAGAGATTAGGTGAGAAGAAGTCTCCTTTCTATAGAATTATCGTAGCTGATTCAAGATCTCCAAGAAATGGTAGATTTATCGATCAGATTGGTACTTATGATCCTAATTATGATCCATGCAAGCTTGATATTGATGCTGAGGCTGCAAAGAAGTGGTTAGCTAATGGTGCTCAGCCTACAGAGGTTGTTGCAAAGCTCTTCAAGATGGCTGGTATTGAGAAGTAATTAGCTAGTGGAGGTGATTTCATGAAAGAATTAGTTGAAGTGATTGCTAAGGCACTAGTTGATAATCCAGATGAGGTTGTTGTATCGGAAAATGAGAAAGATAAGGTTATTGTTATAGATTTAAAGGTTGCCCAGTCTGATATGGGTAAGGTAATCGGCAAGTCTGGACGTATAGCTAAGTCTATCAGAACTGTTGTGTCCGCTGCATCTGCTAAGTCGGATAAAAAAGTTATCGTAGAAATTGATAACTAATTGTAAGGCACAAGTTTTCTTGTGCCATTTTCTTTATCATCACGGAGGAATTGATGGAAGATTTACTAAGAGTTGGCGTTATAACACAGACTCATGGCATCAGGGGAGAAGTTAAAGTATTTCCGACAACTGACGATCCTGAAAGATTCAAGGATTTAAAGGAATGTATTATACGTGCAAAAAGACAGGATGTTCATGTGACAGTTTCAAGTGTTAAATTTTTCAAACAGTATGTCATTTTGAAATTTAAAGAATATGATAATATTAATGATATTCTTGATTATGTCAAATGTGACCTTCTGGTTACAAGAGATAATGCCGTTAAATGCGAGCCGGGCGAATATTTTATATGTGATCTCATCGGTATGGATGTCGTAACCGATGAAGGTACCAGGCTTGGTAAGTTAACTGAAGTGTATGAGACTGGTGCTAATAATGTTTACGAAGTAACTAATGATAATAATGAGCAGGTTCTTATTCCTGTTATAGACCAGTGTATATTATCACATGACTGTGACGCACGTGTTATAACAGTCCATCTTTTACCTGGTTTATTAGACATTAACAAATAATTATAGGGGGGAAATTAATATGCCAATAGCAAAAAGAAACATAGCAGTATGTATTATACTTTCTATTATTACATGTGGTATATATGGAATATATTGGTTTATAGTTGTCACTGATGAAGCCAGACAGATTGTTGGTGATGTCAATGGCACAAGTGGTGGTGTTTCATTTCTTTTAAGCCTCATTACATGTAATCTTTACGGATTATACTGGGCTTATAAGCAGGGCGACAGACTTGATTATGCTAAATCTGTCCGCAACATCCCTAATGGAAGTTCTAACATTCTTTACCTTATTCTTGAACTTTTTGGTTTTAACATAATCGCTGTTGCTTTAATGCAGGATTCAATCAATAAGGTATTAGATGCAGATGCAGGATATAATAGCTAAAAAAATATATTGCATTTTTTTACTTGTTATGATATATTAAACAAGTTGTGAGAAAAGAGATGGTCCTCTGTTACATAGATTGTATTAAGAACATCCGAATATTAAGGAGGTCACACATGAACGAAATTATTAAGAACATTGAAGATGCACAGTTAAAGGCTAACGTTGACCAGTTTAATGTTGGTGATACAGTTAAGGTATCAGCTAAGATTAAAGAGGGTAACCGTGAGAGAATCCAGGTATTCGAGGGTACAGTACTTAAGATCCAGGGTACAGGAGTTCGTAAGACTTTCACAGTTAGAAAAATTTCTAATGGTATCGGCGTTGAGAAGACTTGGCCATTACACTCACCAATCGTAGAGAAGATTGAGGTTGTTAGACATGGTAAGGTTAGACGTGCTAAGCTTAACTACTTACGTCAGAGAACTGGTAAGGCTGCAAAGGTTAAGGAATTAGTTAAGTAATTATTTTGTGTCTTAAGATTTGAGCATTGGAGAGCCTGGCTTTTCAGTGCTCTTTTTTCTAATTACAGAATTGGGGATATATATGTCAAACTTTTCAAGAAGATATCAGGAAAACACGACTTTATTAAATATATTAAAGGTAATTTCAGATGTAGTTATAATTGCGCTTGCTGCGTATGTGATAATTCTTTTTACGTGCGAGAGAACTAACATCAGCGGTAATTCCATGCAGCCGGTTTTATGTAACGGCGACAATGTGATGATTAACCGTTTCTCATATGCATATACAAGTCCAAAAAGATACGATGTTATCGCATTCAAGACATCTGGAACAGGATTTAATAAGATATACATAAAGAGAGTTATCGGTGTTCCTGGCGATAAAGTTGCAATAATAGATGGCAAAGTATATATTAATGACGAACAGCTTGTTGATGACGTATTCACAGATAATATCCTTACGGCTGGTCTTGCTGCCAATGCGCTGACACTGGGCAAGGATGAATATTTTGTATTAGGTGACAACAGGAATAATAGTGAGGACAGTCGTTTTGCCAATATAGGAATTGTCAAAAAATCTAATATAATCGGTTCTGCATGGCTTATCACATCGCCTGTAAACCGTTTTGGATTTATCAAATAGAGTCAAGGAGATTTACATGGATTATCAATGGTACCCTGGTCATATGACCAAAGCTAAACGAATGATGGAAGATAATATCAAGCTTATAGACTTAGTCATTGAGATAATTGATGCAAGAATTCCGTTTAGCAGCAGAAACCCTGACATAGATACATTAGCAAAGAACAAATCAAGAATCATACTTTTGAACAAATCTGACCTGTCAGATGACAGCTCTAATCAGGTATGGATGGATTATTACAAAAATAAAGGATTTTACTGCCTTAAAATCAATGCCAAGAATGGTTATGGTTTAAAGCAGCTCCCTGCACTTATCAATGAAGCATGCAGTGCCAAGATTGAAAGAGATAAAGCAAGAGGCATACTTAACAGACCAATCAGGGCAATGATTGTCGGTATCCCTAATGTCGGCAAATCTACTTTTATCAATGCATTTGCTGGAAAAGCCTGCACTAAGACAGGTAATAAACCGGGCGTTACTAAAGGTAAACAGTGGATTCATATCAACAAAAATCTTGAACTGCTTGATACACCCGGTATATTATGGCCTAAATTCGATGATAAACTTGTCGGCATGCGCCTTGCCATGATTGGTTCAATGAATGACCAGGTTCTTAATATAGAAAACCTGTCATTTGAGATTCTTAAATTCATCAAGGAAAATTATCCGGGACTCATACATGCGCGTTATGAAATAGATGAAGAGCAGGAAGTTATAGACATAATGAACCAGATTGGTGAAAAGAGAGGATGCCTTAAGAAAAATGCTCTCATAGACTATGAGAAACTTGCAGGCATCATTGCAGATGATTTCAGAAGTGGAAGAATTGGCAGAATAACTCTTGAGATGCCTTCAAATTAAATATTCAAAAGGAGAACTGCGCAATGACTAAAAAAGAAGAAGCTGCTTTAAAGCGTGCAGAGAAATTAGCAAAAGAACAGCAGCGTATAGAAGATATGTGCATATATGAAAAAGAACATTCTGATTGTGATTATATATGCGGCATAGATGAAGTTGGAAGAGGCCCTCTTGCTGGTCCTGTTGTTGCGTGTGCAGTAGTTCTTCCTAAAGATGCAAGAATTCTATATGTCAACGATTCCAAAAAGTTAAGCGAGAAAAAACGTAATGAATTATATGACGTGATAACTAAAGAGGCGGTTTCATATGGCATAGGTATAGTTGACTGGAACGTAATTGACGAGATTAATATTCTTCAGGCAACATATGAAGCCATGCGTCAGGCTATTAATAATCTTAGTGTAAAACCCGATATATTACTTAATGATGCTGTTACAATTCCAGAGGTTGATATACCACAGGTTCCAATCATAAAAGGTGATGCAAAGAGCCTGTCCATCGCTTGTGCAAGTATCGTAGCCAAAGTTACAAGGGATAGAATGATGGTAGAATATGATAAAATCTATCCCGGATATGATTTTGCATCCAACAAAGGATATGGAACAGCTAAACACATTGATGCATTAAAACTTCAAGGTCCTTCTCCAATCCATAGAAAGACCTTTATCAAAAATATTAATACACCAAGAGGTTAAATATGGCTATTAATCTATCATCTCTATTAAACCAATTAAATAACAGCCAGATTAATGGTGCTTCCTCTGACTTCTCCAAAGCTTCTATAGATAGTCAGGGAAACATTGATAACTCCGGTCTTGCCATATTAAAAAATATGTTATCAGGCGAGACATTTTCTGGCAAAATAATAGGTTTACAGGATGATACTGCATTGATTATGCTTAACAACGGCTCTAATGTCAGTGCGAGATTATCAGACAATTCCAATATATCTGTTGGACAGAATATAACATTTCTTATCGAAGAAAATACTCCTGACAATATCAGGCTTAAACCTCTTGGAGCTTCTGGCCAGGAGGCAATACTTATCGACAAAGCACTCGAGGCTGCCAATCTGTCGCCCAATGAATCTAATATTAACATTGTATCGCAGCTTCTTGACATGAATATGCCAATAGATGCAAAGACACTTGGCGATATGGTTAAATATTCTCTTCAATACCCTGACAGCAATCTTAACACAATAGCTAACCTTATGCGTCTTGAAATGCCTGTAACCGCTGAGAACATTGCCCAGTTTGATGCGTACAGAAGTCTTGAACATTCCGTTTCTGGTAATTATGAGGTTATGGGAGAACAGCTAAACGATATAATAGGCAATATATTAAACAACCCATCTGATTCTGCGGCTGCTGACCAGACTATTAATTTTATCAACACACTTTACTCTGCTGATGAAACTGGCGGCAATACCGCTGATGTTCCAAGCAGCCTTTTAACTAACGTATTATCAGATGAAGAATTAAATACTTTAAAAGAGGCTTTTTCTAATTCTGGTTCTTCTGAAGTTTCTGATACATTCAATGAAATAATGCAGAAGCTTGATAATAAGACAGCAACTGTTAAAGATATTGTTACTTCTTTAGTTGATTCCAAGTCCGATTTATTCAAAGATAAACCTGACCTTAAATCAGCTCTGCTTCAGGAGATATCACCTAAGCTTGTGGAGCAGATGATAAACGAAACACTTAAGATAACACCTGAAAATATCGCAAAGCAGGACGGCATCAAGAATTACTATAAGCGTGTGAAATCAATTCTTGAGAAAGCGGAAAAAGAGCTTACAGATGATAGTTTCTCTGATATGAATAAGAATCTTAATCAGGTAAAATCTAATATTGATTTCATGAATGACCTTAACAAGAATATGACTTACTTCCAGATGCCTGTACATTTCAAGCACAGCAATGGAGATGGTGAATTATATGTATTCACGAATAAAAAAGCGTTATCCCAAAACACTGATAATGTGAGTGCGCTTCTTCATCTCGATATGGATAATCTTGGTCCTATGGATGTCTATGTAAAGATGGCTGGAAAAAATGTTACAACTAATTTCTGCCTTGAGACAGAAGAACTTCTGGATTTTGTATATTCTAATATTGATAAACTTAACGACAGACTTGAAAAACTTGGTTACAATACCAAATTTGAAATGAATGTAACTGCAAAGAATGATTCATTTAATTTTGTAGATGATTTTATAGAAAAGGATATTCCTTCTCACTCAACATCACAGTTTGTTTTTGATATTAAAGCCTGATTTATGGGCAGTAAAAGAGGTATCTTATGGCAGATTATTCAGGTTATAAAAGCACTAAGGATAATAATACTGAGAAAAAAAATAAAATATCTGTTGCGCTTGAATATGTTCCGGGTGAGGAAGCTCCTAAAATCATCGCAACTGGTAAAGGCGTGCTTGCGGAAAAAATCATTGAAAAAGCCAAGGAAGCAGATGTGCCTGTATATGAGGATTCCAAATTAGCAGCGACTTTATCCAAGCTTGAAATCGGAGATATGATTCCACCTGAATTATATAATGTTGTCGCTGAAATCCTTGTTTTCGTAGATGACTGCGACAGAATCAGAGCCAAAACAAAGCACTAAAACAGTAAAGGATTACTATGAATAACCGCAGAACTGGTTCCATCTGGGAAGATAAGGCATGTGAATACCTTACGTCTAATAATATTACAATTCTTGAGCGCAATTACCGCTGTCATATGGGTGAAATCGACATCATTGGAAAAGATTCTGACACCTATATATTCATTGAAGTAAAATACAGAAGCAGTACACGGTACGGATTATCGTATGAGGCAGTAACACCTAAAAAGCAGCATACAATCATTAACGTAGCAAAACACTATCTTATCAGCCACAATATTCCCATGAATAATAAAATAAGATTTGATGTGTGTGGATTTGATAATGGTATTATCACTTATATTAAAAATGCATTTTGATACTGGAGAAAATTACTATGATACCTTCATTTAACGATTATAATGAGGCTGTTAAAGGGCTTAAAAGAATACAGCCTGACAGCCAGTTAAAAAATAATAACAATTATGTAGATACAATTTTTCTTGATAACAATAATAATGTTCCAATGTTCCATTTCGGCGAGCTTGAAAAATATGACTGGTTAAGCCAGTCATTCTCTACAAGGCTTGGCGGCGTAAGCAGTGGAATATATGAATCAATGAATTTGTCATTTAATCTGTCTGATTCACATGATAATGTATTAAATAACTTTAAAATTATCGCTGATTCTATAGGCGTTCCAGTAGAGAATATGGTATATTCTAAGCAGACACATACCACTAATGTCTTAAAGATTGATGACCACCATAAAGGTATGGGAATTATAAAAGACAGGGATTATAACAATATAGATGGTCTGATAACGAATGTTCCCGGCATATGCCTTGTGACATCATTTGCAGACTGTATTCCTGTTGTTATTATTGACCCTGTAGAGAAGGTTATAGCATCACTGCATTCTGGATGGCGTGGAACAGTAGGTAATATCTCAAAGAATGCTATAGATATAATGCAGGCAGATTACGACTGCAAACCAGAACATCTTATCGGATTTATCGGTCCGGGAATATGCAGCGGCTGTTATGAGATAAGCCTGGATGTTGCAGACGAATTTACAAGCGCATATTCTGACAGCCAGATACCTATGATTCTTAAACCAGGCAGGAGCAGTGACAAGTTTTATCTTGATTTACTCATGGCTAACCGCCTTAATCTTATCAATTGTGGTATTGAATCGTCTAATATATATACTGCTGATGTATGTACATGCTGTAATCCGAGACTTTTATCATCGCACAGGGCAACTGGCGGTAAGAGGGGATTAATGTGCAATTTCATCTATATAAAAGGAGTTAACTAATGAACGATTTCGATTTAATAACTAATCAGAATGAATCAGACTACTCTAATATTAATGAAGAGCTGTTCATGAAAAAAGCGGAAGAGAGCACTAAATTTGCAGAACTGATGATGATGTACAGAAGTGCCATACGTGAAGTCCAGACTAAACTTGAGAATCTGAATGATGAATTTCTGACAAGCAGACAGAGAAATCCAATTGACAGCATAAAGACACGTATAAAAAGTCCCACAAGCATATACCAGAAGCTTGCAAAGCGCGGCAAACCACTCACATTGCAGTCAATCGCTGATAACCTCAATGATGTGGCTGGTGTAAGGGTTGTGTGCCCATTCATAAGTGATATATATGATGTAGCCAAGATGCTTATATCCCAGGATGATATTGAAGTAATGGAAGTTAAAGACTACATAAAGAATCCTAAACCTAATGGATATAGAAGCCTGCATTATGTTCTTATCATACCTATATTCCTCTCAACTGGCAAAGAGTATATGAAGGTTGAGGTACAGATAAGAACAATAGCCATGAATTTCTGGGCAAGTCTTGAACATCAGATGCATTATAAGCAGTTCGAGAATAACGATATGCCAGAAATCGTTAACGAGCTTACAAAGTGTGCAGAAAATATCTACCACACAGATGTGAGAATGCAGGAATTAAGAGAAAATATCAGTAACCTTACTAACGGATAATTTAATTTCTTTTCTTTTTCTTACCAACTCTTAACATAAGGAATAATATAAGAGCAAGTACTCCGACAAATAACAGCAGGCTTAAAAATGAAGTCGTTATCTCAACAAAGAATGGGTTATCCATGATTGTTTTCTTAATTGGCTTATAGTCTGCTGTATTTATTATATCTGTAAGCATATTATCCATCTTTTCTGTTATTGCCGGCTGATTAGTCTGCAATGTGAATACAACAGCTTTTCCCTGCATAATTGTGTAATATTTCTTAAGATAGACAGTTACAAGATTGCCTGATACAGATGTAACCTCTGTCATAAAATAATTGACATTGTTAAGCTGTACGATAGCACTTGATGTTATTGTCTCTGTAACAGCATCTGTGCTTTCTTTGAGACTCTTCGCACTCTCGATATATTCATTAAAATATTCTTCGAGTTCTGACTGGGATAGCTCATTGAAGTTAGAGGCTCCTGTTGGGGCATTCTTGCCGCTTAAAAGGATTTCATAATCAACGTCACCCTCTTTAGGAATAAGCTCAAGATAAATGTTATTAAGCTGCAATGCAGCTCTTACTTCCTCAACATCACTTGCTCCAATCTTATCAAGATATGAATTGTTAGATGTCATATTCTGTGTGAATCCAACAAGATCCTCAGTTACAGTAACTGCAACATCAAGATCGGCAAGATTATATGTGTACGTATCTGAATTGGTATCTGCCAGGGCAGTAACACACATTGATGCAGTCATAAAAACTGATACTGCAAGACACTGTAATTTTTTTAATATTGAATGTTTCTTAAGTTTCATTTTACAAGTTCCTTTACGATTAGACTTATTTAGCTTAAACACTATGCTAACAACATATCATACAACTTTACAAAATGCAATTTTATTGATATTATATATAAGTATGTTTTTCTTAATTATTTATTAATTTGTTTTATGAAAGGGTATTGATTATATATGAGTAAACCTATTGTAGCTGTCGTAGGCCGTCCTAACGTTGGTAAGTCAACACTTTTTAACGACCTGGCAGGGCAGCAGATTTCCATCGTAAAAGATACACCAGGTGTAACAAGAGACAGAATTTATGCAGATGTCACATGGCTTGACAAGTCTTTTACATTAATTGACACTGGTGGTATTGAACCAGAATCCAATGATATTATTCTCTCACAGATGAGAGAACAGGCACAGATTGCCATTGATACAGCAGATGTAATAATCTTCCTGACAGATGTACGTCAGGGATTAGTTGATTCTGATGCAAAAGTAGCTGATATGTTAAGACGTTCACATAAACCAGTTGTTCTTGTCGTTAACAAGGTTGATGACATTGATAAATTTATGCCTGACGTATACGAGTTCTATAATCTCGGAATCGGCGACCCAATGCCAATATCAGCAATCGGCAAGCTCGGACTTGGTGATATGCTTGATGAGGTTGTTAAGCATTTCCCAGAGAATGCAGATACAGATGAGGATGATGACAGACCTAGAATTGCCATCGTTGGTAAGCCTAATGTTGGTAAGTCATCTATCATCAACAGACTTGTCGGAAAGAACCGTGTTATCGTGTCAGATATTGCCGGAACAACAAGAGATGCAATTGATACAACTATAAAATATAATGGCAAAGAATATATCTTTATTGATACTGCGGGTCTGCGCCGTAAGAATAAGATTAAAGAAGAGATTGAAAAATACAGTATTATCCGTACTGTATCTGCTGTTGAAAGAGCAGATGTCGTCATTATTGTAATTGATGCAACTGAGGGTATCACAGAGCAGGATGCCAAGATTGCAGGTATTGCACATGAGCGTGGCAAAGGAATAATCGTTGCTGTCAACAAGTGGGATGCCATTGAGAAAAACGACAAAACAGTCAAGGAATTTACTGACAAGATTAAAGATACTCTTGCATTCATGTCATATGCCGAGATTATCTTCATATCTGCTGCCACAGGCCAGAGACTTGTAAAGATTTATGACCTTGTTGACCAGATAATTGAGAGCCAGAATTTAAGAGTTCCAACAGGTGTTCTTAATGAAATCCTCACAGAAGCAGTTGCCATGCAGCAGCCACCTTCTGATAAGGGTAAGAGGCTCCGTATATATTACATTACACAGGTTTCTGTTAAACCACCTACATTTGTCATGTTCGTCAATGACAAACAGCTTACTCATTTCTCATACACAAGATATATTGAGAATAAAATAAGAGATGCATTTGGATTCAGAGGTACATCTATAAGATTTATTAACAGGGAGCGCAAAGAAAAAGAATGATAGAACGTTTGATTATTATAGCTATCGGCTATTTAATAGGTTCACTTATCCAGGCTGGATACTGGCTTGGTAAGATTAATCACATTGATATACGTCAATATGGAAGCGGTAATGCCGGAACAACTAATGTAATGAGAACTCTTGGCAAAAAGGCTGGTTTTGCAACATATTTTCTTGATGCATTCAAGCCTGCCTTATCATGTATAATTGTACATTTCCTTTTTGGCCGTGACTGTGACTATGAGATGCTTTTATTCATCTACAGCGGTCTTGGTGTAGTGCTTGGACATAATTTTCCATTCTACATGGGATTCAAGGGTGGCAAGGGAATAGCTGCTACATCCGGTGTTGTCATAACACTTTCTATATTCCCACAGCACTGCTGGATAATACTTATTGCCGGCATGATTACATTCTTCCTTGTAATGTTTACAACTAAGTATGTATCTCTTGGCTCACTTATCGGAATTGGAATGGTTTTTGCGTTATTTATCACATGGGCTGGTTTCGGACTGCTTCCACTCACAGGAATGCATCTGTATGAGGCATGTATAGTTATGTTTATCATCACTGCACTCGGTTTCGTAAGACATAAGGGCAATATGCAACGTCTTATGAATGGAACAGAGAGAAAGATAGGTCAGAAAAAGAAAGAAGGTTCAAATGGCTAATATAACAGTTATGGGTGCCGGAAGCTGGGGCATCGCATTATCAATTTTACTTAACAATAACGGACACAATGTTACTGTATGGTCAGTATTTCCAGATGAAATAAAAGAACTTAACGAGACAAGAGAGAATAAAAAATGTCTTCCGGGAGTTATTATCCCTGAAAACATTCATTTCACTGCTGATACTAAGGCGGCTGTTGAGGGTGCAGAAGTAATAGTTCTTGCTGTTGCATCTCCTTATACAAGGTCTACAGCCAGGCTTTTCTCTGAATATGTGCGCGAAGGACAGTTCATTGTCAATGTTGGAAAGGGTATTGAAGAAGATTCTCTTAAAACATTGTGTGAGGTTGTAGCTGATGAGATTCCTCAGGCTACAATTGCAGTTTTATCTGGCCCAAGCCACGCAGAGGAGGTTGGACGCGGAATTCCAACTACATGTGTTATCGGTACCAAGCATAAAAAAGATGCTGAATATCTCCAGAATATCTTTATGAGTGATGTATTCCGTGTGTATACAAGCCCTGATGTACTTGGTATATGTATAGGCGGTTCTTTAAAGAATGTCATCGCACTTGCGGCTGGTATAGCTGATGGTCTTGGCTATGGTGATAATTCCAAGGCAGCTCTTATAACAAGAGGTATCGCTGAGATTACAAGATTAGGTATCGCAATGGGTGCAGATCCAGCAACTTTCACAGGTCTTTCAGGTATAGGTGACCTCATTGTTACATGTGCAAGCATGCACAGCCGTAACAGACGTGCAGGTATCCTAATAGGAAAGGGCTACACTAAGGATGAGGCTATGAAGGAAGTCCAGATGGTAGTAGAAGGTGTATATTCTGCCAAGGCAGCACTTAAACTTGCACAGAAATATAACGTAGATATGCCTATCGTATATCAAGTTAACGAAGTATTATTTGACAATAAAAAGCCAGACCTTGCTGTAAGAGACCTCATGCTTAGAGATAAGAAGATTGAAGCAGACAGCAGAAGCGACTGGGAATAATTGATTTAACATTTTAAAGGATGGTAACGTATGAGAGTAATAGCTGGCAGCGCACGAAGCCTGCCTCTTAAAACTATAGAAGGTCTTGACACAAGACCAACAACAGACAGAATTAAAGAGACATTATTTAATATGTTACAGACAGAGATATCTGGATGCCGTTTTCTGGATTTATTTGCCGGCAGCGGTGCTATCGGTATCGAAGCACTCAGCAGAGGCGCAAAAGAGGCTTATTTTGTTGAACATTCCAAAGCCTGCGTTGAATGTATCAAGTCTAACCTTAAATTCACACATCTTGATTCTAACGCTGTTGTCATGGAACAGGATGTTTTATCTGCAATCAACCGTATCAATGCATCTGAGTCATTTGACATAGTATTCATGGATGCTCCATACAAGAGTGGCATTGAACAGGATGTACTTGAAGCTTTATCAGCATCAAAGCTTGTTGATAAGTATTCAACTATAATTGTAGAAGAAGCACTTGACACTGACTTTTCATATGTAGATGACATTGACAGGCTATATATCAAAAAAGTCAAGGAATACAAGACAAACAAGCATGTATTCATAGGTGTTTCTGAATAATAACCTTCTACATAGAAATGAGGAACAGAATGAAAAGTGCTATATATCCCGGAAGTTTTGACCCAGTTACATTAGGACATCTTGATATAATAAGACGTTCAGCCGGTCTTACCGACCATCTGATTGTTGGTGTCCTTAATAATAGTTCAAAAACTCCATTGTTTTCACTAGATGAACGTGTTAATATGTTAAAAGAAGCGACAAAAGACATTCCTAATGTTGAGATAGTAAGCTTCAGCGGCTTACTTGTTGACTTTGCCAAGCAGAAGGACTGTAATGTTGTAATCAGAGGTTTAAGAGCGGTAACAGACTTTGAATATGAGCTTGCGATGTCACAGACTAACCGTGTTGTTAATCCGGACATTGATACCATATTCCTTAACACAAGTCTCAAATATGCATATTTAAGTTCAAGTATGGTAAAGGAGGTTGCACAGTATGGCGGCGATGTGAGCAAATTCGTGCCAGCTAACGTTATTGAACCAATCTATGAAAAGTACAATATAAAAAGAGTTTAATAAGGGAGAGAACCATGAGCAGAATTGAGCAATTAATCAGCGAAATTGAAGAATATCTTGATGGTTGTAAATTTCAGCCATTTTCCAACACGAAAATCATAGTTGATAAAGAGCAGTTGGAAGAGTTTTTATCAGAATTAAGACTCAAAACTCCTGATGAAGTAAAGAAGTACCAGAAAATCATTAATAATAAAGATGCCATTATCAATGAGGCTAAAGAGCAGGCTGACCAGATTCTTAATGCCGCACAGGCACAGACAGAGAAGCTTATGAATGAGCATGAGATTATGCAGCGTGCATATGCCTCTGCCAATGAGCTTATAGAACAGGCAACTGCCAAGGCACAGAGTATTCTTGATAATGCCATTGAAGATGCTAACAATATAAGAATTGGTGCTGTATCATATACAGATGATATGCTTTCAAAGTTACAGTATATTATTGAGCACTCAATCAATGACAATAAGCAGCAGTATGGTTCACTTATCTCTGGATTAGAGGAAGTTTTATCTGTTGTCAACAATAACAGACGTGAGCTTAATGCAAAGGATGATGAAAAACCATCACAGGATGACAACAATCAGCCAACTGCATAAGTCATATTAAAGAATTTATAATACATATACAGCTAAAGTATATACAAGTACAGTGATAACACAGTATATACATTTGTTGTATATGTATTTTTTTATATTAAGCCCAGCTCCGGCTACTGATATAGTCTGCAATATTGTAGATAATCCACCAAAATTATTGATTAGTATGATAATTAATGCGCCATCTGATAACCAGTATGCATTGCCTGCCATATAATCATTTCCAATCTGGTTAATTCCAGTGGTTATCTCTATAATTCCGGTTATAATTCCCCTATAAGTAAAGCTGTCTGGCAGAATGTTAATAATGTATTGTGATACACATGCAAAAAATACTATATAACCGCCAGCTTTAAGCATATTAATACAGCATACCTCCATAAGTCTGCCACAATCCGTATGTATGTGCTTAGACATTTTATTCTCACGAATCTCTGCCTTTCTGTCACCTTTATGCAGTATCTTATAAATAACAAGGCTTCCAATAATCCCCGCAATAGAAGAGGCATATATAATTATGATAAGCTTACTTAAAGTAACCCTGTGCATCACTTCATACGCATATATATAATTGCATATAAATGACGGACTGGATATGTTGCAGTAGGCAAGGACACCATCCAGCGATGTGTCATCTTTATATATATTTTTAAACTGTGAGTACAGAATGGCTGCTCCCGGAAATCCGGTAAGGATTCCACATATGATTACATATATTTTCATATATTTTGCACTTATTTTTAACTCACTCATTATCACACTGGCAAGAAAGCCTGCCGGGAATATTCCAGGAAGAACAGTGTATGCCCACAATATAAGTCCATTCCTTGCTCCCTGCATGGCAGTAGCAGGACGCACCAGCATTATTACCAATAATATAATCTCAATTATTACAATTTTATTTATACATTTTTTCTGCATATTATTTGATTAATTTAGTGTATTATTATTAAAAAATATGCTATTATTTATATAATAATGATTATTTGTGAGGACTTTTAAATATATGGATTTACAACTCTGGAAAGAAATTATCGCACCTTATGATCTGGCTGTCGAAGAACTGACAGTCAAATTCAATCACATAATAAAAGAATACAGGCAGCAGGGATATTATTCTCCAATTGAACAGGTATCTGGACGTGTCAAAAGCATATCAAGTATTATCGGCAAAGCCCAGAAAAAAAACATTGATATGGATAAAATCACTGAATATATTGAAGATATAGCCGGTATACGTCTTATATGCCAGTTTGCCAACGATATATATTCTGTTGTTGACCTTATACGTGGAAGAAGTGATATGGTAATCAAAGAAGAAAAAGATTACATAACGCATATTAAAGACAGTGGATACAGAAGCTATCATATTATTGTTCTCTACAAGGTTGAAACTACCTCAGGTACTCATGAGATTCCTGTTGAAATCCAGATAAGAACACTTGGAATGAATTTCTGGGCTGTTATAGAACATTCTCTCCAGTACAAGTACAATGGCAATATTCCTGCTCATGTCAAAGAAAGACTTAACGTAACAGCTAATGCCATACTTACTCTTGACAATGAGATGGAATCTATACATGATGAAGTTATCGATGCGCAGAATTCATATTACATACGTGCCAATGCAGTATCCGACATTCTTGGCAATATTGAAAATCTATACAAATATGCCAATAAACGTGAGATATCAAAGATTCAGGATGAATTTTATGAAGTATACAAAAATGGCGATATTAACAGACTCGAACAGTTCAACAAACAGCTTGATATAATAGCTGAGGGTTATCGTGCGCAGTCACTTAACTAATATGCTTTAAGAAAGGTTTTTAATAGAATGAATTTACCATCAAAATATACAGACAGCATGAAAGAGCTTTTGGGAGATGAGTATGATGCTTATCTTAAAAGCTTTAATGACACAAGACTGTATGGTTTAAGAGTTAATACATTAAAGATTTCTGTCGAAGATTTTTTGAAGATTTCTCCATTTGAACTCACTCCGATTCCATGGATTGAGAATGGTTTTTACTATAGTGAGAATGACAAGCCAGCCAAACATCCATATTATTTTGCGGGATTGTACTATATTCAGGAACCAAGCGCAATGACACCTGCCAATGTACTTCCAATTGAAGACAATGACGTTGTCCTTGATATGTGTGCCGCTCCCGGCGGCAAATCGACTGAACTTGGTGCAAAGCTTAACAGGACAGGACTTCTTATCACTAACGATATCAGCAATTCCAGAGCCAAGGCTCTTCTAAAGAATGTCGAGGTGTTCGGAATACCTAACGTATGTCTTCTAAATGAAGACCCGGTACAGATAACTGACCGTTTTACAGGATTTTTTGATAAGATTTTAATTGATGCACCATGCTCTGGTGAGGGAATGTTCAGGAAAGATAACAAGCTTATTAAGGCATGGGAGAAGAATGGTCCTGAATTCTACTCACAGATTCAGAAGAATATTATTCTTGCCGGCGCAGACATGTTAAAGCCGGGTGGCAGGATGTTATATTCAACATGTACATTTTCACAGCTTGAAGATGAGGATACAATTAAACACCTTATTGATAACAGACCTGATATGCATCTTCTTCCAATTAAGCCATATGAAGGCTTTGCAACTGGAATATGCAGTGATGCTGACGAGGAAAAATATGGTCTTAGAAAAACTGTCCGCATTTTTCCTCATAAGATGCCAGGTGAGGGACATTTTGTTGCATTACTTGAAAAGGATGCCAATTCACCAGAGACATTCCATCCTTTAAGGAAAAAGAATACTGCAAAGCTTGCACCTGAACTTGCAGATTTCCTTAAGCTTATTGATCTTCCTATCAAGGAAAGTGATATATTTGTCCGTGACACATATGTGTACTGCATATCACCATATATGCCAGACAATAATAAGCTTAGAATATTAAGAAGCGGTCTGCTTTTAGGCGAATTAAAGAAAAATCGTTTTGAGCCAAGCCAGGCTCTGGCAATGGTATTAAAAGCAGGTGAATATCCATACACAATCAGTCTTCCTGTTAGTGATGAGAGGGTTATCAAATATCTTAAGGGCGAAACTATTGACCTTCCTGAATTTACTGACAGTGTCAAGAAAGGATGGATTCTTTTCTGTGTAGACAACTATCCTTTAGGATGGGGCAAATATGACGGATATTCCCTTAAAAACAAATATCTTGCCGGCTGGAGATGGATGTAATAGGAGAGTTATGAAAATAAGACTTGATAAGTATCTTTCAGATATGCAGATTGGCACCAGAAGCCAGGTAAAAGAATATATCAAAAAGGGACGTATAACAGTTAATAATCTTGTCATTAAGGCAAGTGATTTAAAGATAGACACAGATTCAGATACTGTATGTGTTGACGGAAATCCTGTCGGATATGTTGAATATGAATACTATATGCTTAATAAACCGGCAGGTGTCATAACTGCAACAACCGATAAGATGGCACGCACTGTCACAGACCTTATAGAATCAAAAAGAAAAGACCTTTTTCCTGTCGGAAGACTTGATAAGGACACAGAAGGACTTCTGCTTATCACTAATGACGGAGACCTTGCACATTACATGCTTGCTCCTAAAAGCCATGTCGATAAAACCTACTTCGCGACAGTTAAAGGTTTAATAACTGATGAAACTATCAATCTGTTTAAGAATGGTCTGCGTGTTGATTCCGAGCTCACAGCTCTGCCAGCTATCCTGGAAGTGCTGTCATATGACAAGGATAAAGATGAGTCTGACATACTTATCACAATCCACGAAGGCAAATTCCATCAGGTTAAAAGAATGTTTGAGGCTGTTGACAGCTTTGTATATTATCTTAAGAGAATATCATTCGGTCCGTTAACACTTGATGACACTCTTAATACCGGGGAATACAGACCTTTAACCACAGATGAGCTTAATGCTTTAAAAGCCATATATAATAAAAACTAATATAATACATGAGGTTTTATATGAAAAAAATGCCAAAGGGTTCCTATGGATACCTTAATTACAAAAAGAAGCTGTCACTGATAATCATGCTTGCATCATTCTTAGTTATTGCAGCAGTATTCTTTACAGGATACATTGTAACTGGAACTAACAACAATATAATGACTGTCATAGCAGCAGTTCTTACTCTGCCAGCAGCTAAATTCACAGTCGCATATATAATTCTTATTCCACATCACAGTACACCAGAAGATGTACACTCAGGTACTAATGACACTTTCCACGGTCTTATAACATACTATGACCTTATATTTTCCAACAGTACCAGTCCTATAGGCACACAGGCTGTCGTTGTATCTGACTCTTTAGTAATAGCTCTCACTGATGAAACTAAAGCAGATAAGAAACTGTTTGAAAAAAGTGTCTCTGAATTCATGGAAAAGGATGGACATCCTGTGAATGTGTCTCTTTTCACTGATAAGACATCATTTATCGCCAAGGCAAAATTAATGAGTTCAGGTAATACGCCTGACAGTGAACCATCTACAAGAATAGAGCGCAATGCAAAATCAATATTAGCAATGTGCTTATAATTATAAGAATCAGGAGATTATTTTGAAAGAGATAATAATTGATAATATCGATGCCGGACAGCGGTTTGACAAGTATCTGTGCAAGCTGCTTCCGGAAGCTGGAAAAAGCTTTATATATAAGATGCTCAGAAAGAAAAATATTGTGCTCAACAATAAAAAATCTGACGGCAGCGAAAAGATATCACAGGGGGATATTGTAAAAATCTTCTTCTCTGATGAGACATTTGATAAATTTTCTCATTCTGACAAAATACCACAGAATAAGAATTATGATAATATAATAAAAAATAAAGTTAAAACTCTTGATATTATATATGAGGATGACAATATAGTTATCGTTAATAAGCCATCTGGTGTTTTATCACAGAAAGCAAAGCCTGATGATATCTCAATCAATGAGATTATCGGCAGTTATATCATGTCCGATTTTGACAAAAAAGAGCAGTCATTCAAACCGGGCATATGTAACAGATTGGACAGAAATACAAGTGGAATAGTAGTTGCCGGCAAGAATATCCATGGTCTTCAGACTATGTCTGCTGCTTTTCATGACAGAACGATTTATAAATACTACATATGTATCGTTAAAGGCGTTTTCACCAAGCGTCAGTGTCTCAATGGATTCATAAGAAAAGACGAAACCGGTAACATTGTTACAATATTATCTGAAGATGAATTTAACCAGATAAATCCTTCCGACAGGAATAATTATTCGCCTGTCAATACAGAATTTATCCCTGTGGCACACAGCAATGATATCTCACTTGTAAAGGTTCACCTTATAACTGGTAAAACACACCAGATAAGGGCACACCTTAAACATATAGGTTATCCGATTGCCGGCGATTACAAATACGGCAGCAGTTCTTTTAATGACTATATGAAAAAAAATTATCAGATTAAAGATCAGATGCTTCATGCATATGAACTTATTATACCAGTTAAGGCTTATCCAGACCTTAACGATGACCTGCACATAACGACCTGTATTCCTGAGGAATTTGTGCGGGTTCTTAAAGGAGAAGATATATGGCAACCTGGAATTCAAGAGGTCTTAGGGGCTCTACACTAGAAGATTTTATCAATATGAGCAATGAGAAATACCTTGCCAACGGACTGGCTCTTATCCAGAAGATTCCAACACCGATAAAGCCAATCAAGATGGATCAGGAAAGCAGGCATATAACACTTGCTTACTTCGACCAGAAAAGTACCGTTGACTATATAGGTGTTGTCCAGGGCATACCTGTATGCTTTGATGCCAAGGAGACGGCTGTTGACACATTTCCATTACAGAATATTCATAAGCATCAGATTGAATTCATGACGAATTTTGAGAAACAGAATGGCATTTCTTTTATAATTTTGTATTTTTCTTCCAGAGATGAGTTTTATTATATTCCATTCTGTGATATAATTCATTATTGGTTACGTGGGGAAAATGGTGGCAGAAAGAGTTTTACATACGATGAGATAGATAAATCATATCAGATTCATTCATCTAAGGGTGTCATCGTACATTATCTTGAAGCACTTCAAAAAGATATTTCATCAAGGGAGTAATGGGGGATATGGAAAAAAATATAATCGAAAAATATGAGCTTATCAATGGTCAGGCTATTATAGACCTGAATTATAATGTAATATCTGCTAACGAAGAAATGTACCGTTTCATCGGTATTTCAACTAATATCTCTTTTATGGAGACTATCCATCAGGTAGATCTTGATGACTTCATTGATGTCTGTCATCACCTTAGAGACAGTCAGGAAGCCGACATGATTGTCCGTATGAGACGAGCTGATAATTCATACCGCTGGATTCTTTTACATATTGCAAGATTCAGATTAAGAGCTCTCAGTACAACTCTTGATTACTATGAGGTAGCAGCATCAGACATACTTGCGCTCAAGAAAAGATACAGCAAGCTTGAATCTGTTGTCAATGCCAATAAACCTGTCGAGAATTTTATTCATCAGGATTTGCTTTACTCTAAAGAAGAGGCTCTGCATTACTGCCGTAATCTTATTGAGAGCAAGAGCAATGAATTCACAATTCTGCTTGTGGAGATTGATAATTACAACGATTATGTTGCAAGTCATGGTGAAGCGTTCGCAAAGAAGCTTCTTGAGACTGCTATTAATACATCTAAATCCGTTATTGACGGCAGAGGCATCATATGCAGGCATGATGACACAAAATTCTCTGTTGTAGTACGCGATATTAATCAGGAGATTAATTTAAGATCATTCCTTGAATCATTCAGGAGTTCTATAACATGGAATGAACTTATCCAGAACAATGTCGAGAATGTGACATTGTCAATCGGAGTTGCCAGATACCCTCAGAATGGTGAGAATTTTGATATTGTTCTAAAGAAATTAACAAGAGCATTAGATATCTGCCATACAAGAGGAACAAGCAAATATATTATATATCGTGAACATCTTCACGGAGAAATTAAATAAATACATCTTACCTACGGAAAGGACTAATCATGAAAAAAGATTTATTACATACACCAGAAGGTGTAAGAGATATATATAATACTGAATGTGCCAAAAAACTGGTTTTACAGAACAGACTTCATGATGTTTGTATCAAATATGGCTACAATGACATTCAGACACCAACACTCGAATTCTTCGATGTATTTAATAAAGAGCGTGGAAGTGTTCCATCTAATGAAATGTTCAAGTTATTCGACAGATACGGCAATACACTTGTTATGCGTCCTGATATGACACCTTCAATAGCAAGAACTGCTGCCAAGTATTACGCAGACAGACTTCTTCCTGTGAAGTTATGTTATGTCGGCAACACATTTATCAATGTAAGCCAGTATTATCAGGGCAAGCTAAAAGAAAATACAACTATAGGCGCAGAGCTTATCGGTGATGATTCTATCTATGCAGATTTTGAGATAATCTCTATGGTGATAGAGTGTATGAAGAATTCCGGATTAAAGGAATTTCAGGTTGAGATTGGTAATGTTGCATATTTCAATGGTCTTCTTGCAGAAGCCGGAATAGACGGCGATGACAAGGAATCTCTTATTGAACTTATCCAGGAGAAGAATTATCTCGGTGAGGCTGAGCTTTTATCATCACTTAACATTGACAAGAAAATTGCTGATGTTTTACTTGAACTTCCACAGCTTTTCGGCTCTATAGAGGTTCTTGAAAAAGCTAAAAAGCTTGCGACTAATGATATAAGCCTTAAAGCAATTGACAGATTATATAAGTTACATGAATTATGCAAGCTTACAGGTGCTGACAAATATGTATCATTTGATTTAGGTGCAGTAAGCAAACATGCATATTACACAGGCATACTTTTCTATGCATACACATTCGGCACAGGAGAGCCTGTAATATGCGGTGGTAGATATAACAAGCTTCTTGGACAGTTTGGATGTGACAAGCCTTCTATCGGTTTCTCTATAACTGTTGATGCAATGATGGCTGCTATATCACGCCAGAATATTGATATTCCAGTAGATAATTCAGGATTACTTTTAATCTATAATGAAGATGACCTTCTCAATGTTGTTTCAATTGCTGATTCACTGAGAAAGCTCGATATCCCTGTATGTACAATCACATACAATGATTCAAAAACTACTGAACAGTATTGTGAATACGCTATTAATTCACAGCTTAAACATGTCATCATACTTCCTTGCCTTGAGGGCATGTCAGATGACAACAATGGCAATATCCATGTGACATCTATTGATGCCAGCACAGGTATTTCCAAAGAGATATCAGTAGCACAACTTCTTGGAGGTGAATTATAATGCGATATATAACTGTTGCTTTATCAAAAGGCAGACTTGCCAAAAAAGCCCTTGATATGTTTGAACACATCGGAATCACATGTGATGAGATGAAGGACGAAAGTACAAGAAAGCTTATATTTGTCAATGAAGAACTCGGTATGAAATTCTTTCTTGCCAAACCATCTGATGTACCTACATATGTAGAATATGGGGCAGCAGATATCGGTATCGTTGGTAAAGATACACTTCTTGAAGAGGGCAGAAAGCTTTATGAAGTCCTTGATTTAAAGACTGGAAGATGTAAGATGTGCGTATGCGGTCCTGCATCAGCCAAGGAAAAGCTTATGCATCATGAACTTATACGAGTTGCATCTAAATATCCTAATATAGCCAAAGATTATTTCTATAACACAAAACATCAGACTGTTGAGATTATTAAGCTTAATGGTTCTGTAGAGCTTGCTCCTATAGTAGGTCTTTCAGAAGTTATTGTCGATATCGTGGAGACTGGTGCAACACTTCGTGAGAATGGTCTTGAAGTGCTTGAAGAGGTTTGTCCATTATCTGCAAGACTTGTTGTTAACCAGGTCAGCATGAAGATGGAGAGCGAAAGAATTAATAAGATAATCCATGATCTTAAACAATACCTTGAATCAAAGGATTGATTTACAGATTTATAAGATTTTCATATGTAAGAGAAAGGGATAAGAACATGAGAATTGTAAAATTAACTTCAGAAACCAAAAAAAACATCCTGGAAAATCTTCTTAAAAGAAGTCCTAACAGCTATGGCAAATTCGAGAGTTCTGTTAACGAAATTCTTGCCAATGTCAAAGCTGACGGAGATAAGGCATTATTTAACTACACTAAGGAATTTGATAAAGCAGATATCAATGCATCCAATGTTGTTGTAACACAGGAAGAAATAGATGAGGCATATAAGCTTGTTGACAGCGGGCTTATTGAAGTAATAAGAAAATCTCTTGTTAATATCCGTTCATACCATGAAAAACAGAAGCAGTATAGCTGGTTTGATTCTAAGCCAGATGGAACATTACTTGGACAGAAGGTAAGTGCACTTGCCAGAGTTGGTGTATATGTACCAGGTGGCAAGGCTGCTTATCCATCAAGCGTTCTTATGAATGTAATTCCTGCCAAAGTAGCTGGTGTTGATGAGATAATAATGTGTACACCTCCTGGAAAAGATGGCAAGGTTTACCCTACAACACTTGTAGCTGCTAAAGAAGCTGGTGTTGATGTAATATACAAAGTCGGTGGAGCACAGGCTATCGGTGCCATGGCATATGGAACAGCATCTATCCCTAAAGTAGATAAGATTGTCGGTCCTGGTAACATCTATGTTGCACTTGCCAAGAAAGCTGTATTCGGCTATGTATCAATTGATTCAGTTGCCGGTCCAAGTGAGATTATGGTTCTCGCTGATGAGACAGCTAATCCACGATATGTTGCAGCCGACCTTCTTTCCCAGGCTGAGCATGATGAGATGGCATCTGCAATCCTTGTAACAACAAGTGAGGAATTAGCAGCAAAGGTATCTGAGGAAGTTGACGGATTTGTAAAGGATCTCTCACGTAAAGAAATCATCCAGAAATCTCTTGATACATATGGATATATTCTTATTGCATCTTCTATGTCAGAAGCGATTGATGTTGTCAATGAGATAGCTTCTGAGCACCTTGAGATTGTTACTAAGAATCCATTCGATACAATGACAAGAGTAAGAAATGCCGGTGCAATGTTCTTAGGTGAATACAGTTCTGAACCTCTCGGTGATTACTTTGCAGGTCCTAACCACGTACTGCCTACTAATGGTACAGCTAAGTTCTTCTCACCATTAAGTGTTGACGATTTCATCAAGAAATCAAGCATCATATCTTATTCAAGAGAAGCACTTCAGGCAATACATACTGATATCGAAAGTTTTGCAACAGCAGAGCACTTAACAGCTCATGCTAACTCTATACATGTAAGATTTGAATAATGAATTTTGTTTAAAGGAGCAGGAGTATAACATGGCAGATTCTATAATAAGACAGGCATCTATAACAAGAAAGACAAAAGAAACAGACATCAATATGCATCTTGTAATTGATGGTTCAGGCAAAGCAAATGTTAACACAGGCATAGGCTTCTTTGACCATATGCTGATAAGCTTTGCAAAGCATGGTCTGTTTGATCTTGATTTGACAGTAAAGGGTGATCTTATTGTTGACTGTCATCATACTATTGAAGATGTTGGTATCGTTCTCGGCGAAGCCATCAAAAAAGCCATCGGAGATAAGAAAGCCATCAGAAGATATGGTGATATAATTCTTCCTATGGATGAGGCACTTATAATGTGTGCAATTGATTTGTCAGGAAGACCTTACCTTGTATTTGAAGGTGAATTTGGAAGTGACAGGGTTGGTTACTTTGATACACAGATGGTCCGTGAATTTTTCTATGCAGTGTCATATAGTGCTGCCATGAATCTTCATATACGCCAGATAAGCGGTTTTAACGATCATCATATAATAGAGGGAATGTTTAAAGCATTTGCCAAAGCCCTTGATGAAGCGACAATCAAAGACCCACGTATTACAAGTGTTCTTTCAACTAAAGGCTCACTGTAGACAATAATCAATACTAAATATAATACAGATGCGTACATACGCAGGAATGGAGAACTTATTATTATGTCTTGCAAAAAATTAATTCCAGCTATATATCTTAAAGACACTAAAGCATATGCAGATGAAGATTTAAATATCGCTATAAGTGATGGCAGTGCATTAGATATCGCCACACGCTACAGCGAGAATGGTGCTGATGAAATTATCATATTTGACCTTTCATATGATGATGCATCACACGAAGAAGCAATTGGCATATTACGACAGATAACTAAATCAATAGATACACCTATTCTTGTTGGCGGTAATGTCAAGAGGGTTGAGGATGTAAAGAAGTATCTGTATGCTGGTGCCAAGGCAGCTATCCTTGATGACAGAAGAGAGTCTAACATGGTTATGATGAAGGAGGTTGCTGACCGTTTTGGCAAGGATAAGATTGGTGTTGTAATAAGCGAATATGATGCTGATATAGCCAATATGGTTAAGGATAATGATTTGTCTTTCATTTTCACAAAGTCTTTATCAAAATATATGTCATTTTCGACAAATTTTGCAGGAATTCCTGCAATTATAAGTGCTGATTCTGAGAATACTGTTGATTTTGACAGCTCTCTTGATATATTAAAAGAAATCCTTGTTAATGACAATATCTATGGTGTATCTGGAACAGTTATCAGCCAGACTACATATGATTTCATGAAAGCAAAGCATACATTAAAGCAGGCTGGTGTTGACACTAACACATTTGAAAGTTCTATTCCATTCAGCGAATTTAAGCTTAATAATGATGGACTTATTCCTGTTATAGTTCAGGATTATAAGACTGACGAAGTTCTTATGCTTGCCTATATGAATGAGGAGTCTTATAACGCAACTATCCATACAGGAAGAATGACATATTACAGCAGAAGCCGTCAGGAGTTATGGGTTAAGGGTGAGACATCTGGCCATTACCAGTATGTGCGCTCAATTGAGATTGACTGTGATAATGACACATTACTTGCAAAGGTTAAGCAGATTGGTGCTGCATGCCACACTGGCAACAGAAGCTGTTTCTACCGCAATCTTGTTTCAACTGAATATGCTGAAACTAATCCATTAAAGATTTTTAATCAGGTTATGGATATAATAGAGGACAGAAAACTCCATCCAAAAGAGGGTTCTTATACTAATTATCTATTCGATAAGGGTATTGATAAAATCCTTAAAAAATGTGGTGAGGAAGCTACTGAAATTATTATTGCAGCTAAGAACCCAGACCCAGAAGAAATCAAGTACGAGATTTCAGATTTCCTCTATCATGTAATGGTTCTTATGGTATTAAGAGGAGTTACATGGGAAGATATCGTCAAGGAGCTTGCTAATCGATGATTAATAATATCATAATTACAAATATTCCATTAAATACAAGCAGAGGCAGTGTTACACGCACTGTCTCTGCTATTTATGATGACAATGGATGTGTGAGCCTTAATATCCATAATACATCAAGCATAATAGGCAATATCTACCTTGGCAGGGTTGATAATATTGTTAAGAACATTAATAGTGCCTTTGTTTCCATAGATAAGAATAATACATGCTATTACTCACTTACTGACAACAAAAAGCACTATTTTTTTAACCCTAAGAATAACACAGCCGTTAATCAGGGGGATTCTATACTTGTCCAGGTAAAAAAAGATGCAACCAAGTTAAAGCCGGCAAGCCTGTCCGATAAAATTGAACTTCCCGGACACTATGTTGTCATATCACTTGATGTCAAAGGGGTAGTTGTATCCAAAAAAATAAAAGACACTGATACAATTATTGAATTAAGACACAGCCTTCAGGATTTACTCGATTCACAGTCAGAATGTGAAGATTTCTGCAACTATGGCATTAATCCGGGGATTATCGTAAGGTCTAATGCCGCATCACTCACTGATATAGAACCAGCAGTTAAGGAGGCCAAAGATTTAATCCAGTCATTATCCCTGCTAATCCATAATGCGATATATCAGAAAGCTCCTGTATGCCTCTATGAGGCACTGCCAGAATACATTAACATAATTAATGATATGCCTTTGTCTGAGCTTGGACAGGTAATAACTGATGACAGTGAAATATTCGGACAGATAAGCCAGCGATGCAGCTATATATCTGATAATCCTGATTCATGCATACGTCTGTATTCCGATGAAATGCTTCCTTTATACAATCTGTATGATGTAAGAAAAGAGATTGAAAAAGCCCTGTCACGCAAGATATGGCTGAAATCAGGCGGATATATCATAATAGATTACACAGAAGCCATGACAGTTATTGACGTTAACAGCGGTAAATATGTGACTAAAAAGCATGATGCACAGGCTAAAGAGAATGCATTTTATCTTGTAAATTCGCAGGCTGCCACAGAGATTGCAAGACAACTGCGTCTGCGCAACATTTCTGGTATGGTAATCGTGGACTTTATTAATATGGAAAATCCTGAACACATCCAGGGAATACTTAAAATCCTTAAAGATGAATTCAAGAAAGATTCTGTCACGACAAGTGTTGTTGATATTACAAAGCTTGGTCTTGTAGAGATAACAAGAAAGAGGGCAGGAGCTATGTTAAAAGAGTGTCTGAATGGTGAGGCGGCTGGCAATGAATTATAATGATTTTTATCTAAAAATTACAAAACCATTTAAAGAACATATCACGCTTTTAAAAGTATTGTACTACATTATTCCGGTAATCACTGCTTTAATATACTTTTACATCATAATTGCAACTTACTTTACAAGGGATATCTATGCTTGTATAAAGACAATCCTGATTCCATTTGTGACATTCGTGGCTGTGACAATATTTAGAAAAATTGTCAATTCAGACAGACCATATACCAGGGACAATATAACGCCGCTTATTCCAAGAGACAAAGGCGGTGAATCATTTCCAAGCAGACATACAGCCTCACTTGGAATAATTGCCATGGCAGGGCTGTACTACAATATATGGCTCGGTGCAGTACTTTGGTGCATGACTGTAATCCAGGGATTTGTACGCATTATCTGCGGGGTACATTACCCGAAAGATATAATATCCGGGATAATCATAAGCATCTTATGCGGATTATTATTTTTTATATAAAAATATATATTTTATATTGACAAATTGGCAGAAATTATATATTATAACTTTTGTGTGCCGCACAGTTAGGACATAAACAGACCTATAAGGTCTTTCCAAAACTGGCGAGTATTTAATTTAGGAGGTGCCATATGTACGCAATTATAGCAACAGGTGGTAAACAGTACACAGTTTCT
>URGC01000014.1 GCA_900547255.1 uncultured Eubacterium sp.
AGCAAGCTTGCATCGGCTTTCTGACCTTTTGACCCTGGTATCTTGATATTGTGTTATCAAAGAAATAATTAAATTTTTATTAAAGATACTAAGCCTATTGTAAAAGCGTTGTACTTTTTTGCTATTTTGATATAATTAAATGATGATGTCAAAAATTGTATGTTGATGAGGGATTATATGAAGCTTATTTTGAGAATATTAAAAGATGATATTAAAGGAATAACAACGAATTTCTTTGCATTCGTTGTTATAGGCGGTCTCTGCCTTATACCATGTCTGTATGCATGGTTTAATATATATTCTAACTGGGATCCATATGGTAACACAGGCAATGTTAAGATAGCAGTTTTCTCAGAGGATAAGGGTTATACCAATGATGATGGCGAATATTTTAACATGGGTGACTCGGTTGTTGATAACCTGAGGGATAATGACAAGCTTGGATGGACATTTGTTGATTCAAGACAGAAGGCAGAAGACGGAGTAAGCAGTGGCAAGTATTATGCTGCAATAGTTGTAGGCGAGACATTCAGTAAGAGCATGTTTGATTTTATTGAAGATGGCCTTGTAACTCCTTCTATTACATATTATGAGAATTCCAAGAAGAATGCCATAGCATCTAAGATAACACAGTCAGGTAAGTCTACACTTGAGGAGACAATTAATGAAGAATTTGTCAACACAGTTGTGACTACTCTTGTGTCAGGTGCCGATGGAATGTTTGGCGGTGACGAGGATATTCTTGATACAATTATCGGTGACCTCAATAAACTGACAGATGATTTGACAGCTTATGATGATACAATAGCAGCATTTATATCAAGCAACCAGTCTGTTATAGGAACTCTTAACCAGACAGCAAGACTGATTAACAATGCGGGAAGCGATTTCTCATCAGAGAATATCGATTCACTCAAGGAAGCAGCAAGCAGTGATGTCAATGCTTCAATTGACAGAATTAATAGTACATTGAATTATATCAAAGGCGATAACAGCCAGTTGATAGATGCTTTAAAGCAGATACAGGAGATACTTAAAAATTCACCATCAACTGATATATCAGACCAGCTCAAGTCAGCTATGGACAGTCTTGATGACCTTATTGAGCAGAATAAGAAACTATCAGATATACTTAATGGAATGGCTGGCAATGTAAGCGGAACAGGCAATGATGATATTGCCAATGCGATATATGGCATAGCATCATCACTCAATAGCATGAACACAACACTTCAGGTTACAGCCAAGGCATTATTAGCACAGCTCAATAACCTCAATAGTTCATCAGCTACAACGTCAGCAGTTATAAGAACAGCGATTTCTGCACTGGCAGGACAGACTATATCAACTCTTGAAAAGTTAGCAAGTGTATATGACGGACAGGTTAATCCAATTCTTTCACAGATTGGTTCACTTATGTCGAATTCTTTAGACGCCATGTACGATTCAGTAGGTGCAGCAGCAAGCAATGTGTCATATTTCTCACAGGTTGTTGACGGACTTACAGAGTGTGTAAGCGGTATGAACGATGCTCTTGAACAGGTTAGTGGAATATCGTCTAACCTTACGGAAAAGATTGCTTCTATAACACAGTCACTTACAGATGTATCAGAGGGTGACAGCTATGAGACATTGAAGAAGCTTCTTGGCAATGATGCGGGGTTATATGGAGAATTTTTCTCATCACCAGTAGAAGTTACTACAGTTAATGTGTACGAGACAGCTAACTATGGTTCGTCTGTTACACCTTTCTATACAACACTTGCTATATGGGTTGGTGGAATCCTTCTTGCAGCGTTAGTTAAGACAGTGCCAGATGGAAAGGATTGTCTCAAAGGAGCAAAAGAACACCAGTTATACTTCTCAAGACTGTTCCTTTACATAATCTTAGGACAGGTTCAGGCAATTATCACAGCACTTGGTGATATATATATTCTTAAAGTACAGTGCCTGTACCCGGCTAAATTTATACTGATATCGTGCTTTACAAGTCTTACATTTATAACTCTTATATATACACTTACATTGTCATTTGGAGATGTTGGTAAGGCTTTAGTCGTAGTATTGGTAGTTATACAGATTGCAGGTTCGAGTGGTACATATCCAATCGAGATTCTGCCTAAATTCTTTAGCAACATATATAAATATCTGCCATTCCCATATGCTATTGATGCGATGCGTGAATGTATCAGTGGAATGTATGCTAATGATTACTGGGTGAATTACATAGGACTGATATTCTATCTTGGAGGCTCTCTGCTTCTTGGATTATATGTCAGAAAGCCATTTATCAAGCTTAATCATTTCGTACACAAACGAATGCATGACACTGAGATGATGTAAATATAAGCAGTAATTAACATGGAGGATTGTTATGACAGATAAGGAAGAAGAATTCTCAAAAGAGAGAAAAGAAGCCTTGGATAAGATTGACAAGGTATATGAGCAAGAGCATGATAATAACAAGCGCAAATTAAAATACGGTATCTATTGTCTGTTTGGCGTTCCAATGGTATTTTTGGTGCTTTTATTTACAATGAACAGCTCAAAGCTTGTATTTCTTGTGTTATGGATAGCATCGCTGTTCATAATAAGCGGCTATCTTGTGGCTGTTGAGTACAGCGATTTCAAGATGCAGGAGAATTTCGCGGATATTCTCAATGAACACAAGGAGAAAGAATCTCTTCTTGATGTTCCGGATATAACTGATATAGATTTATCAAGATTTGAAAGACCAATGCTTCCAAGACTTGAAATGTACCGCAAAGAGCGCGAGAAGAGAGAGGAAGCCGATGCCAATGTTGCACTTCTTATGAAGCAGGTTGCAGAGCTTACTGAGAAGCTTGACAAGTTACAGGGCATGACAGAGGTCGAGATAGAAGATAAGCATGATGAGGCATCAGATAAAGTAGAAAGCAAAGCGGATGTTACATCTGGCAAAGCAGATGACAAGGCTGAATCGGATAGCAAGCAGAAGAGTGTAGAACAGGAGTAAGGAGTAGAGTTATGAAGAATATAATAAGTGTGTTCTTATCAGACTGGCGACGAATTAGTACTAATGTAGTTGCGCTCATAGTTGTGATGGGATTATGCATACTTCCTTCCCTGTATGCATGGTTTAACATATTGTCAAACTGGGATCCATATGGACCGGATGCTACTGGCAATATCAAAGTTGCCGTTGCCTCTTCCGATAAAGGTGTGACAATAGGTGATAATACAGTGAATATTTCAGATAGTGTCATTGAGGGACTGAAAGCAAATGATACTATCGGATGGGTGTTCACAGATGATGTGGAATCAGCCGTGAACGGCGTATATGCTGGCGATTATTATGCGGCACTTATTATGCCGGATGATTTTTCTGAGAATATGGTAAGCTTCCTTACAGACAGCTTCACACATCCACAGATAATCTACTATACTAACCAGAAAAAGAATGCTATTGCACCTAAGATTACAGATAAAGCCAAGACAGCAGTACAGCAGCAGGTCAATGCAACATTTTTAAGTACACTGACAGAGTCAGCATTAAAGGTTGTGGATACAGCAAGTGATGTTTCAAAGAATGGCTACCTTAGTGATGATGGTGAGACTGGCCAGAGCGTTGTTGATATGGTTATAGCAAAGCTTGAAGCTGTAAAGCTCCAGCTTAATACATATGAGACAATTCTAACTACAATTAACAGTGTAATGGAGACAGCTTCAAGCACAGCGGCGATAGCTGGAAGCGTTTCACCAGATTTCAGTGCAGAGCAGAGTGCACTTAACAATCTTGCATCATCGCTTGATGGATTTACTGCATTTGGAACAGGAACAATGGGACAGTTAAGCTCAGGAATAGGCAAGCTGTCTGATTCAATGAATTCAATATCAAGTCTCTACAGGAATGTCAATTATAATGTGGCTGAATTTAACCAGTCAATGAGCATGATGTCAGAAAATCTGGCAGAGACACTTGACGTGATTGTAGAGCTTGAGGATAAGATACAGAATACTATTGATGACCTTAATGATTTCAAGGATAGCGGCGAATATACACTGTTATCAATGATGGTTGCTATGGATTCACAGGAAGTAAGTTCGTTCATGGCTGCACCTCTTACGATGGAAGAGGTAGATATGTATCCTATAGAAAACTACGGTTCAGCAATGTCTCCTTTCTATACAGTCCTTGCTTTATGGGTTGGAGCACTTATAACAGTTGCGATTGTACATGTGCCAGTTAAGAGCCTTGAACCGGGTGTTAAGCTTGATGTTAAGGATTTGAAGCCATATCAGGCATTCTTTGGAAGGTACATAACATTCTTTATTATAGGTGAGATACAGGCACTCCTTACTGCACTGGGTGATTTGTTCTACATAGGCATACAGAGCGTTAATCCAATCAAATTCATGTTTGGATGCCTGTTTATAAGCTTTGTATTCACTATGATAAGTTATTCACTCACATATGCATTTGATAACGTAGGTGAGGCGCTTGTCGTAGTAATCATGGTTATCCAGGTTGCCGGAGCCGGTGGTACATTCCCTGTAGAGGTACTTCCTAAGGTATATCAGGCAATATATAAGTATCTGCCATTCAATTATGCAATGAACGCATTAAGAGAATGTGTAGGTGGACTTTACAGATGGGATTACTTCAAATATCTTGGATATCTGTTAGTATTTGTGGTTGTTTCATTGTTCATTGGACTTGTGTTATCAATACCTGCCAAGAAACTTAATGAGATGATTATAAAGAGCAAAAAGAAGAGCGGCGTAATGCTATAGAATGCCTTAAAATGGGCACTTTTACTTGACAAATGGGTTGAAACAGTATATATATTATTGTAGTTGGGGGTTAACCAACAAATATACACCTATTGAGGAGATAAGTAATGAATAAGACTGAATTAGTTGCAGCTATCGCTGACAAGACAGAGTTAACAAAGAAGGATAGCGAGAAGGCTTTAAAGGCATTCATCGATGTTGTTACTGAGGAATTAAAGAATGGAGAGAAGATTCAGTTAGTTGGATTTGGTACATTCGAGGTTTCTGAGAGAGCTGCTAGAACAGGTAAGAACCCACAGACTGGTAAGGCTATTAATATTCCAGCTTGTAAGGCTCCTAAGTTTAAGGCTGGCAAGGCTTTAAAGGATGCTGTTAACAAGTAATTATTTACAGTCAATTTTGAAGTTGAGGTCATGCATACTGTTGCAGTGTGCATGGCTTTTCTTTTTATATATGATTTCTGGGAGGATTATGATATGAGATTAGATAAATATCTTAAAGTGTCAAGACTGATTAAGAGAAGAACTGTTGCCAATGATGCGTGTGATGCGGGCAGAGTCCTTATTAATGGCAAGGTAGCCAAGGCATCGGTTGATGTCAAGGTTGGCGATGAGATAGAGATACAGTTTGGTAACAAGAACGTCAAAGTGCGTGTTACAGACGTTAAGGATACAGTTAAAAAAGAAGAAGCGGCAGAGATGTTTGAATATATTTAAAGCATTATTTGTGTAAGCCGGACATACATTATATGAAGAAAGTACAAGAATCATATATGCATGGAGGTCAGAATGGAAGAGAAGTTCAAGCCTAAGCAAAGGCATACACTGATGATGGAGAATAGAAATAAGCTTGAGATGACAGGAATTACGGATGTGATTTCATTTGACCTTAACAAGGTTTTATTAGAGACTGACTATGGAGTTATAACGATTAAGGGGACTAATCTTCATGTGAGCAGGCTCACCGTTGAGAAAGGTGAGCTCGATATTGATGGTGAGATAACTGGCATGGAGTATTCCAAGGTTATAGATGCAGATAAGAAAGGGGAGTCATTGCTTGGAAGACTTCTTAAGTGAGTCGGTAAGAATTGAGGTCGTGTTGTTGCTGTCAGCTCTGTTCATTGGAATGATGTATGGCTTTATATATGACACTATACGGATAATCAGAAGGGTGATTGTACATAGAAAGGTACTATGGATTGCCATAGAAGACATTGTATTCTGGATTGTGGTAGCACTTCATTCCTATGTGACATTTTATTACGGTACTAATGGTATAATGAGGGGATATATAGTTGTTGGTATAGTATGCGGAGCAGGACTATACAGGGTATCTGTAGGTACTTTATACCTGAAATATGTTACAAGAATTGTGAAATTTGTAGTGAAACCATTGAAAAAAGCAAAGGCTGTGTTTAAAATACACTTGTGCAAGAGGTGAGCATATGATTATTGAATCGAAATGGGAAAGAAACAAAAGGCTGAAGAACCAGAAGCGTTCTAATATAGCAGCCATGATTATAGCAGTTGTTCTTGTCGCAGTGCTTGGAGCAGCCGTATGGAGCGGCAAAAAGTCGTTATCGGCTAAGAATGCGGAGTATGAGGCTCAGAAGACACAGCTTGAGGAACAGATTCAGGAGCAGGAGAAGCGTAAGGATGAGCTGGATGAATACGGCAAATATGTCCAGACGAAGAAGTTCTACGAGGAAACTGCCAAGAATAAGTTTGGTCTGATATATCCAGATGAGATACTGGTAAAGCCAAAAGAATAAAATAATAAGATTTCAAGGACATGGGACTGCTGTGATGGCGGCTTCCATGTCTGTTTTTTATTTTACAGGAAAATTCTCATAATATGATATTCGTGCGTTAAAACGACATATTTCTCATAACACACACGCTATAATGCAGAATTATAAAATTGCAGAAAGGTGTGGTGTTATGAAAGAGGATATCAAAAAATATGCACTGGAGTATACATTTGGCAAAATAGAGGAAACGGCTAAGACTTTCCGCAGACTTGGCGAGACATACTATGAGACAACCGGCATATCAGGACAGCTTCTCCTTGTCGCCGATGTCTTAGAGGAATGTGTTAATGTAAATTTGTACTCAGAAGATATAGATAAAGATAAGGCAAGGGAGCTTGTGAGAAAATGTTTTCTTGCAGGTGTGAGAGTTAAAAATATAACAATGATTTATGGCGAAAATGGTGTGGCGCAGCTTGCGCTCAGTGCCAGAACCCTTGGAAAGACATGCATTAGTGCCAGAAAAATTATTATGGTGTTAAAGGAGGTACTTGGACAGGACTACTATATTCCGGGAAGTGCAGAGACTTTGATAACGGACGAGTTCAGGCACTATCTTTTCATAAGGGAGGCAAGATTTAAGATGCTCTCTGGTGTGGCAAGGCGGGGAAAGGGAACAAGCAGGTTTAACGGTGATAATTTCCTTATATCACGTCTTGAATGTGGAAAAACAACAGCCGCGATAGCGGATGGAATGGGAAGCGGCAAGAAGGCGTTCGCTGAGAGCAGAATTGTTATAGAGCTTATGGAAAACTGTATAGAGGCAGGATTTAAGGAGAAGGCAGCTCTTGACCTTGTGAATGCGGCGTACATATCAGGGAGTGGAAAAGGACTTAATCCAGTCACGATGGATATGAGCGTTATAGACTGCGATGCTGGAATGTTGTCGTGCATTAAAATGGGGGCGGCTGCAACATTTATTAAAAGAGAGAATATGTGTGAGATTATCAAATCTACGACACTTCCTATTGGCGTACTTGAGAAAGTGGATTTTGACTGTGTGACTAAAAAATTATATGATGGCGATTATGTGGTTATGATAAGTGATGGGATTCTTGATAATATACCGGGAGTTGAGAAAGAAGAGAAGATGGCGTCAATTATCAATGAGATATCTGTAAAGAAGCCGGCTGCCATGGCGGAGGAGATTATGAGGAAGTCTTTGAAATATAATAATGACAAGCCGTCTGACGATATGACAGTGCTGGTGTTGGGATTGTTTGACACTTATGAAAAATGATAATATAATCGGCATATGATTGAGAAAATAATAAATTATATAGATGAATATAATATGCTTGATGGCTGTAATAATATAGTTGTAGGATTATCAGGCGGAGCAGATTCGGTATGTCTTATTAATGTGCTTGCTGAGGTTGCAGGGAAGCATGCAGATAAATATGGTGACATATCGATTGTTGCTGTGCATATAAATCACGGGATAAGGGGAGAAGAGGCAGAGCGTGATGAGAAATTTGCAAAGAGCGTGGCTGATAATCTGGGAATAACATTCAAGGTATACAGGCTTGACATTCCGGGAATGGCAAAACAGATGGGAATAAGCGAGGAGACAGCCGGAAGAATTGCAAGATATGAGTGTTTCCGAAAGACTGCCGGGGAACTTGGTATACAGCATACAAAGATTGCTGTGGCTCATCATATGGACGACCAGGCTGAAACTATTCTTATGCACATGATAAGAGGGAGCAGCGTTGCGGGGCTTGCTGGCATGAGAGCAGTTGCAGGTGATATAATAAGACCTCTGCTGTGCGTATCAAGAGCAGATATAGAGCAGTATCTTGGCGGCAAAGGACTTTCGTATATGACGGACAGCACTAACATGGATAATGGCTATACGAGAAATATGGTGCGTAACTGTCTTATACCTGATATGGAAAAGATTAATCCGCAGTTCAAACAGGCGGTTAACAATATGTCAGATGATGTGGCAGAATATCTTGATTATATTGCGTGTATGACAGATAAAGCAGAAGAATCCTATGTGCAGTACTATGAAGGAAAGGCTGTTATAAGTGATAAGGCTTTCACAGAGAACACTGGTGCGCTTATTGCAAAGAATATTATCAAAAGAGCGTATTCATATGTGCATGGCGATATTGTCAATCTTTACAGGGTTCATATAGAAGATACGCTTAAACTGTTTGGGATGGAGAGCGGCAAGAGCATAAATCTTCCAGCAGGAGTTATTGCACGTAAGGAGCCTCATGGTGTGATGATATATGATGCAAGGGCTTTAGGCAATGCTGCAAAGAGAGTGGATTTTGAGCTGGAGCTTGACGTGGCAGGAAAAGAAGCAGGGGAGATTGTCCTGCCGTGCAGTGTGTATGGTGGTAAATCAAAAGTTGAGTGGGAAGTTATTGATAATAAAGATTTGATTAAATTGAGCAATAATGACTATACGAAATACTTTGATTATGATATGATTAATAGTAATCCTGTTTTTAGACATAGGAGGTCTGGAGATAGCTGTGTTATAGATATGGCAGGCCATACCAGAAAATTAAAACAGGAGCTGATTGATAGAAAGATACCATCAGAGCAGAGGGATGACATTTTAATGCTGGCAGTTGAATCTGATGTGTTATGGGCTGTGGGTGTCAGGAGATATCAGCAGTTTTTAGTTACAGATGATACACAAAGAGTACTAAGAATCAGTGTTTATTAACGGAGGATAACAGTATGAGTCAGGAAAATATCAGTGTTTTGATATCAGAAGACAAGATTAATGCAAGAATCGCAGAACTTGCTGAACAGATCAGCAAGGATTTTGAAGGAGAGACAGTTAAGCTTATATGTATATTAAAGGGAAGCGTTATATTTACATGTGAGCTTGCAAAGAGATTGACAGTTCCTGTTTTATTTGATTTCATGCAGGTTTCAAGCTATGGAAGTGGAACGGCTTCAAGCGGAACACTCAAGGTAAAGAAAGACCTTGATGAGGATATTGCAGGCGATAATGTTGTTATTATTGAAGATATTGTTGATTCGGGCAATACATTGTCACGTCTTGTACCAATGCTCAAAGCAAGAAATCCTAAGACACTGAAGGTGTGTACACTGCTCGATAAGCCGGATAGAAGAACGGCTGAAGTTGATGTTGATTATAATGGATTCATTATACCAGATGAGTTCGTTGTTGGTTATGGACTTGACTATGACCAGAAATACAGAAATCTGCCATATATAGGTGTTTTACATCTGTAGAATGATTGGGCGGGAAGAGACAATAAGGAGGCGAAAATAGAGAATGGAAACTAAGAGAAGATCTGGTGGAATAGGCATATATATAGCTGTTCTGCTGGTATTTATGGTAATATACATGGCTACATCCGGCTCAAGGACAGCGACAAGCGGATACAGCTACAGTGCATATTATCAGGATCTGGTGGGTAAGAATATCAGTAAGGTAACTATCACGCAGAATGCAGAGGTTCCTACAGGTAAGCTTTATGTTGAACTTAAGGATAACAACACTACCAAGGTTGTATATTCATCAGATATTAACAAGGATCAGGAGCTGCTTAATGATAATGGCGTAACTTATACAATATCAGATGTCAAAAGACAGAATGTATGGTTGATAGTCCTTGTCACAGCAGGTATATCCATAGCCGTTGTTATGCTTATAATAATGTTTACAAGCAGACAGGCGGGCGGCGGAAGCAATTCCAAGATGATGAATTTTGGAAAGAGCAGAGCCAGACTTATGAATGGGGCAGATAACCCTGTTACATTCAAGGACGTTGCAGGACTTGAGGAGGAGAAGGAAGAACTTGAAGAGATAGTTGACTTCTTAAGAGCTCCTTCTAAATATACAGAGCTTGGCGCACGTATTCCTAAGGGTGTCATCTTAACAGGTCCTCCGGGAACTGGTAAGACACTTCTTGCAAAGGCTGTTGCCGGTGAAGCTGGCGTGCCATTCTTTACAATATCAGGTTCTGATTTCGTAGAGATGTTTGTCGGTGTCGGTGCTTCGCGAGTAAGAGATTTGTTCGAGGATGCCAAGAAGAATGCACCATGTATCGTATTTATCGATGAGATTGATGCGGTTGCCAGAAGAAGAGGAACTGGTATGGGTGGCGGACACGATGAGCGTGAGCAGACACTTAACCAGATGCTTGTAGAGATGGATGGTTTCTCAGTCAATGAGGGAATCATTGTCATGGCGGCAACTAACAGAGTTGATATACTTGACCCGGCTATATTAAGACCAGGAAGATTTGACAGAAAGATTGCAGTTGGAAGACCTGATGTTAAGGGAAGACTTGAGATACTTAATGTCCATGCAGCTAAGAAGCCTCTTGGCGATGATGTTGACCTTGATGCACTTGCCAGAACAACAGCAGGATTTACAGGAGCTGACCTTGAGAACCTTCTTAATGAAGCTGCTATTAATGCTGCAAGGTCTAAGAGAAAGTTCATATGTAATGATGATGTGAGCAGAGCATTTATCAAGGTTGGAATAGGTACAGAGAGAAAGAGCAAGGTTATATCTGAGAAAGAGAAGAAGATAACTGCATTCCATGAGTCAGGACATGCGATTCTTTTCCATGTTCTTCCAGATGTAGGTCCTGTCCATGCTGTATCTATAATACCTACAGGAATGGGTGCCGCAGGATATACAATGCCTCTTCCTGAAAAGGATGAGATGTTCAATACCAAGGGCAAGATGATTCAGGATATAATTGTAAGCCTTGGAGGACGTGTGGCAGAGGAGCTTGTGTTTGATGATATAACAACAGGTGCTTCACAGGATATCAAGCAGGCTACAGCTACAGCAAGAGATATGGTTACTAAGTATGGTTTCTCTTCTAAGCTTGGACTTATCAATTATGATAATGAAAGCGATGAGGTATTTATAGGAAGAGATTTCGGTCATACAAGACCATATGGAGAAAATATTGCTTCTGAGATAGACAATGAGGTGAGAGATATAATAGGCGGATGCTATGAGAAAGCCAAGAAGATTATATCTGATTACAGAGATGTGCTTGATAAGTCAGCAGAGCTTCTTCTTGAGAAGGAAAAGATTACAAGAGAAGAGTTTGAGGCGTTATTTGAGGGCAAGGATATAAAGAGTTACCTCTAAGCTTTATTAATTCCTAGTGAACTGGTAGTCTATTGTTTTAGTATGAAAATAATATATTGTGCAAAATGCACAAGATTTTTTGATAATCTTGTGCATTTTTGGCAACACTTATGGTTGCAGTCATGATATTATAATTAACGTAAAAACCCCCAATACATTATATATTTTGCTACACCCCATAATAAGTGAAATACCTTCTCGAAAAGGACAGCCTGATGGCTGTCCTTTTCCTTTATTCGTATAGGAATCGCTTGACCTTGACATGCATTTCGTTATAAAATTAATGTGCATTAATAGTATGCACAGAAATGAGGATTGTTGTGAAGATAGTTAAATGGGTCAATTCCCTTGATGCCAATGAAAAGAAATTATTATACATGTGCAATTCGCGCCCAGTTTTTAAACCGGGGGCGTTATATTCTGATGCAACAAAAGACTACAGGATGCCGTCGGAGTGTGATCCGTGGGATACAGTCAGACTTAGACTGCGTACAGGCAAGTTTAATATAGATAATGCATATGTTTACGTTGATAATGAAGAATATGCAATGGAACGTGTGGATAAGGACGAGTGCTTTGATTATTATGAGGCTTCAATAGAAGTCGGTGAGAATCCGGTTTCATATTATTTCAAGGTTGAGGCAGCCAGAGGGGTTGTGTATTATTATAACCAGATTGGTGCAGCCAAAGAATTAAATCCATATTACAATTTCCAGATATACCCAGGACATAAGGTCCCTAAGTGGGTTTATGGTGCTGTTATGTACCAGATATTTGTAGACAGATTCTGTAGCGGCGACAGCAGCAATGATGTTCTGGATGACGAGTACAGTTATATCGGCGAGCATGTGACACATGTGAAGGACTGGGATAAGTATCCGGCAGCCATGGGCGTAAGAGAGTTCTATGGCGGAGACCTTCAGGGTGTGTGGAATAAGCTTGATTATCTACAGAATTTAGGGGTTGAGGTTATATATTTTAATCCTTTGTTTGTATCGCCATCTAACCATAAGTATGATATACAGGATTATGATTACATTGATCCACATTTTGGAAAGATTGTTGATGACGAAGGCGAACTTCTTGCCGAGGGTGACATGGACAATACACATGCCACAAGATATATCAACAGAGTAACGAATAAGAAGAATCTTGATGCCAGCAATGAATTTTTTGCAAAGCTTGTAGAAGAGATACACAGAAGAGGCATGAAGGTTATAATAGATGGTGTGTTCAATCACTGCGGTTCATTCAATAAGTGGCTTGACAGAGAACACATATACAGCAATTCCAAGGAAGATTATGCGGCAGGAGCTTATGAGAGATACGAGAGTCCATACCATGACTTCTTTAAGTTCTACAGCGACCAGTGGCCAGACAATGGCTCATATGATGGCTGGTGGGGTCATGATACGCTTCCTAAGCTTAATTACGAGGAGTCTAAGAAGCTGGAAGATTATATAATTAACATAGGCAGGAAATGGGTTTCTGCGCCATATAACGTGGATGGCTGGAGACTTGATGTAGCGGCAGACCTTGGATACAGTGAGGAATATAACCACAAGTTCTGGAAAAAGTTCAGAGCGGCTGTAAAAGAAGCTAATCCAGAGGCTGTTATTCTTGCAGAACATTATGGAGACTGTCATAGCTGGTTAAGCGGTGGTGAGTGGGATACCATAATGAACTATGATGCATTTATGGAACCACTTACATGGTTTCTTACAGGAATGGAGAAACATTCTGACGAATACAGACAGGATATGCTTGGCAACGCAGGTAATTTCTTCGGTGCAATGCATCATAATATGTCGAGAATGGGAAGCCAGGCAGTGTATTCAGCTATGAATGAATTGTCTAACCACGACCATTCAAGATTTCTTACAAGGACAAATCATATCGTAGGAAGAACGGCATCTGTCGGTCCAGAGAAGGCTTCAGAGAATATCAACAAATCTGTATTCATGGAAGCGGTTGTTGTACAGATGACATGGCCGGGAGCACCTACTATATATTATGGTGATGAGGCGGGAGTCTGTGGATGGACAGATCCTGACAACAGAAGAACATACCCATGGGGACATGAGGATGAGGAATTAATAAGATTTCATCGTGATATTATAGAACTGCATAAGAAATACAAGGTTCTGAGTAATGGCTCATACAAATCATTGCTTGCAGATTATAATCTCATATGTTATGGAAGATTCAACAGAGATGAAGCAATCGTAGTTATTGTTAATAATTCAGATGATGAAAGACGTGTATCAGTACCAGTATGGGAAATCGGAGTTACACATGATAACGACATGGAGCAGATATTTGCTACTTATGAGGGAGGATACAGCACGCAGAGACTGGATTATTCTGTAAGCGAAGGCTGGATTACAATAGGTCTTAGAAGACAGTCTGCGATTGTACTTTGCAAGATATAGAAAGGTGGTAAACACATGAGTAATAATAAAGAGACCAAGTCACAGATTAAATTAAACCGAAAGATGAGATTGTGGAACAAGTACAGGATATTCTGCATTATTGCGGCAGTTGTACTGGTTGCTATCATAGGGGCATCTGTAGCGGTTAAGAATATAAATGGCAAGAAGAATAACGAGCTGGCTAATAACAATGTAACAACTACAGCAGCACTGGCACAGAATAATGAGCAGCAGACAACTACAGCAGCGCAGCAGGAATCAACAACACAGCAGACAACAACACAGGCTGCCACAGGAAGTACACTTAAGCTTGCTGGTTCAGCCAGTGCAGAGCAGTTTACCAAGAAGGATTTCTATAATGGAACAGTATTCTTAGGCGATTCGGTTATATCAGGTATATCAAGCTATGGATATCTTGATAATGTATATGGCAATGTCAACGCTACAAGTGCCAAGCTTGAAGATTATGTGAGTGCGGCTATGGCTGTTAATCCATCAAAGGTATTCATTATGGTAGGACATAATGATGCCAACTATGGAACAATCAAAGAGGAATCATTAGCTGACCATATTGTATCAATTGTTGAGGCTATACATAAGAGCAGTAGTTCAACTAAGGTTTATGTGCTTTCAATGACACCAATAACAAGCGCATACGAGAATAAGCAGTCTATCAATGTAAAGCAGTCATATATTGATACAGCGAATAAGCTTATAGAGCAGAAAGCTGTTACAGGCAATTACACATATATTGATGTTGCATCTGCATACAAGGATGACAGCGGATATATGAAGACAGAGTGTACAGGTAACGGAATTAATCTTACAACAAGCTATTATCCATTCCTCCTTAATGGAATTGCTGATTTAGCTAAATAGACGGAGAACATTAACATATGAATTTTCATGTTCTGACACTTTTCCCGGATATGATACTTGATGGGATTAACACAAGCATTACGGGCAGGGCTATCGAGAAGGGAACTATATCGGTTGAGGCTGTCAATATAAGAGATTATACACAGGATAAGCACCTTAAAGTTGATGATTATCCTTATGGCGGTGGAGCAGGACTTGTGATGAGTGCTGACCCGGTATGCCGTGCATATGAAGCACTTGAGGCTGAGATTGGAAAGAAGCCAAGAGTTGTGTATATGACACCGGTTGGATATACATTTAACCAGACTATGGCAAAGGATTTTGCCAAAGAAGAAGACCTTGTGATTCTGTGTGGACATTATGAGGGCATTGATGAGCGTGCATTACAGTCAGTTGTGACTGATTATGTATCAATTGGCGATTATGTCCTGACAGGTGGAGAACTTGCGGCTATGGTCGTTATAGATGCTGTATCAAGGCTTGTGCCGGGTGTGCTGCATAATGACATATCGGCGGTAACAGAGAGCTTTGAGGACGGTCTGCTTGAATATCCACAGTACACAAGACCAGACGTGTATAGAGGAATGGCTGTTCCAGATGTACTGTTATCTGGCAATCATGCTAAGGTTGACCAGTGGAGACGTGAACAGTCTCTTATAAGAACGAAAAAGTACAGACCAGACCTGTACGAGAAATATATAAAAGAACATTCAGAATAGTGTACAAGGTACATAGTATACAGAAATGAGGGCGTAATGATTAATTCATACATAGCTCTTGATACGGAGACAACAGGTGTTAACCCATCTGCTGACAGGATTATTGAGATAGGAATGGCGAAAGTCATAGATGGTGAGATTGTAGACAGATACAGTACACTCATTGACCCACAGATGAATATCAGTGAGAGAATTACTGAACTCACAGGAATAACTAATGATGATGTCAAGGGAAAGCCTGTGATAGCAGATATTATCGGAGAGATACTGGAATTTATCGGAGAACTGCCACTGCTTGGGCATAATATAATATTTGATTACAGCTTTATTAAGAAAGCGGCAGTCAACAATTCTTTCAAGTTTGAGAAGGATGGAATTGACACATTGAAGATGGCAAGAAGAGTGCTTCCAGAGATGCCGCATAAGGACCTTGAATTTCTGTGTGGACAGCTTGGTATTAATCCGGGGCATTCCCACAGGGCATATGATGATGCGGTGAGTGCCATGCAGCTATATAATAAGATGTATGAGATAGCACCTGATGATACAGGATTTGAAGCACCAGTCCAGCTTGTATATGCGGTCAAGAAGGACTCTCCTATAACAGAAGCACAGACAAGATATCTTACTGCACTCCTTGCCAAGCATAATCTTATTATAGAAGAATCAGTTGATAATCTTACCAAGAGCCGTGCAAGTAAGATTATAGATGGTATTATATCTCAGTACGGTAAGTAGTGAGTTTTTTGACAATTGAATCTTTAGTCATTGAATTAAGGGAGTTGGCTGTCTGTATAAGATGGTCAATTCCTTCTTTATTATGGGCGGCAGAATAGTACTCTGCAAGCATTGTATAGTTTGCTGTTATGTCAGTGCGGCATTGTATTCCGAATTCAAGGAACATAACCGCTTCTTTATCCATGTTGTTTGATTTGAGGGATTCGGCAGCAGATACAATAGAGCGTAGCATTCTTGTACAGTTCTCATCATATTCTGATAATGCATCAAGGTTAGCCGGGCCGTACTGCAATTTAAGGTCAGTGTTGCTAAGACCTGTTAAGTTAAGCATTGTAAGCTCCTTACACGCTGCGAATCTGGCAAGGGCATCATTAACGGCTGGAATATCGCTTGTTATAGAAAGAAGTGATTCTGGAAGCTTGATATAATCAAGGTTGGAGATATCTTTCTTTCGCACAGAATTGGAATCAGATTCCCTTTTCCAGAATTCCTGTGTACGCTGTTCATCTTTTTTAGAATTTTTTCTAAGAATGAATTGAAAGATAACAATTAATATTATAAAATATGGCAATAAAAGACGCATGGCATATCTCCTTGAATGTTATGTTATTAGCTGCATTGCAGCGGAAAGGCTGGTTTATGTATAATTTTAGCAGTAGAAAGAATAAAAAGTTGTTCACATCAATACTTATAATAGTGCTGGTACTTGCAATGGTTGTGCCAATGGTAGTAACAGCTATCAGCTCATTTATGTAATAATATACATTATAAGCGGCGATTAAACAAGAGAAAATGAGAGAGAGGGGAACCCGTGAAGACAGGCAAGATTTCTAACACGATACTAAAGCGTTCAGTGCTTAAAAATATAGGTTCTGGTAACAAATGCAAAGAACGGAAGATGTGTCCAGGCATGGGTGCATCAGTATTTCGTGAAGATGCATTCAAAGATGGCAGAAGAATGGTTATGTCAACGGAGAGCGGGCTTGAACCTGTGATTAAAGCGGCTAACAATGTATGGGCAAAGGGGGCACATGCAAAGGCTGTCCAGGTAAGTGTTACGATGCCGCCACAGGACAGGGAGATAAGACTCAAAGAGATAACAGCGGCGATATCCGCAGACTGTGCCAGATGGGGAATTGATTACGCAGGTGGACATACACAGGTGAGCGATAGTGTTAACAGGACTATCATATCGGCTACATGTATCGGTGAACAGAGAGAGGAAGTGCAGGAGGCATATACTGGCAGGGATGTAAAGCCGGGAGATGTGATTGCGCTTACCAAGTGGATAGGAATAGGCGGAATACAAAAGGTGATAGACGAGAAGCGCAGGGAGATTTCAGAGCATTACCGCGAACATGTTATAGACACTGCATATGGAAAGAGAGAGTATCTATCAATTATGGATGAAGCAGTGATTGGCGTGCAGGCAGGGGCAACTTATATGCTTCCTGTATCGTCAGGCGGAGTATACGCCGGCTTGTGGAATCTGTCTGAGGTAACAGGACTTGGCTTTGATGTGGATTTCAGAAAGATACCAGTCTGTCAGGAAATAATTGAGATATGTGAGATATATGACATTAATCCATATGAATTAGAATCAAGTGGCTGTTTGCTAATGACATTCAGACCTGAATGTGGTATAATTAATCAATTACATGAAAATGGTATTCCTGTAGCTGTTATTGGAACAATGCAGGAGAGTAACGATAAGATGATTCGCAATCTCGATGAGATTCGCTATCTTGATATGCCTAAGTGTGATGAAGTATATAAAATTATCAATTCGTAAATGACGAGTGGAAACGAGGTTAGTTCGATGGAAGAAAAGATTTTACGCCTGATTGAGAAAAACAGCAGAATCAGTATTAAGGACGTAGCGGTTATGCTTGGAATATCTGAGATTGAGGCGGCGAATACTATAGCGGATCTTGAGAAAAACAATGTGATATGCGGATACAATACTATCATCAATTGGGATAAGACAAGTGAGGAGAAGGTTACAGCTCTTATCGAGGTTAAGGTTACACCTCAGAGGGGACTTGGATTTGACAGCATAGCGGAGAGACTATACCAGTATGAGGAAGTAACATCTGTATATCTTATGTCAGGTGGCTTTGATTTCACAGTTATCGTGGAAGGCAAGAGCATGAAGGCTGTAGCACAGTTTGTATCTAATAAGCTCGCACCACTTGAATCTGTTCTTAGTACATCAACACATTTCGTGCTTAAAAAGTACAAAGATTATGGAACAGTTCTTGATGCCCCTGAGAAAGATGAAAGGATGTTGATTACACCATGAGAAACCCTATTTCCAAGAAAATAGAATCTATAGAGCCATCAGGTATCAGAAAGTTCTTTGATGTTGTAAGTGAGATGCCTGATGCCATATCGTTAGGTGTTGGAGAGCCAGACTTTGATACACCATACAATGTAAGAGAAGAAGGCATATATGCACTGGAAAAAGGCAGAACATTCTATACATCTAATGCAGGTCTTAAGGAACTGAGAGAGGAGATAGCAAGATACCTTCACAGAAAGTATTCACTTAATTATGATCCGGTTCATGAGATTATGGTTACTGTCGGAGGAAGCGAAGCTATAGATGTGGCATTAAGATGTATGGTTGACCCGGGTGATGAGGTTTTAATACCTACACCATGCTATGTTTCATACCTTCCATGTGCTGTTATGGCAGATGCTGTTCCTAAGTTTATAGAGTTGAAGGCTGAGAACCAGTTTAAGCTCACTAAGCAGGAGCTTATAGACAGCATTACAGACAAAACTAAGATTCTTATACTGGCATATCCTAATAACCCTACTGGTGCCATTATGACTAAGGAAGAGTTAGAGGAGCTTGTGCCTGTTATTATAGAGAATGATTTATATGTAATATCAGATGAGATATATTCAGAGCTTACATATGACAACAACCACTGTTCAATTGCATCTCTGCCGGGAATGAGAGAGAGAACTGTTACAATCAATGGTTTCTCTAAGGCATTTGCGATGACAGGATGGAGACTTGGATATGCATGTGCCCCAAGAGTAATCATGGAGCAGATGGTTAAGCTTCACCAGTTTGCGATTATGTGTGCGCCAACTAACAGCCAGTTTGCAGCTATAGAGGCTATGAGAAACTGTGATGATGATGTGGCAAGAATGGTTGAGGCATATAACCAGAGAAGAAGATATCTTCTTAATGCGTTTAAGGAGATGGATATAGAGTGCTTTGAGCCATTTGGAGCATTTTATGTGTTCCCATCAATCGCTAAGTTTGGAATGACATCTGAGGAGTTTGCAACGAGACTTCTTAAAGAGCAGAAGCTTGCGGTAGTGCCGGGAACAGCGTTTGGAGCTTGCGGAGAAGGATTTGTGCGTATCTCATATGCATATTCAATAGAGAATCTTAAAGTAGGAATAGACAGAATTAAGAAATTCATAGATAGTTTATAGGAGGAGTACGATGGCTATTAATGTAGAATACATCAATCCATTTTTAATGGCGGCCACAAGTATTATTAAGGATATTTGTCAGATAGAGCTTAAGGTAGGGAAGCCTTATGTCAAGGAAACATCATTTGCAAGTGATTCGGTTATCATTATGATTGGTGTAACAGGGGAGATGAGAGGCTCAGTTATGATTGCACTGTCATATAACAAGGCATTAGAGATAGCATCTAACATGATGATGGGAATGCCTGTTACAGAGCTTGATGAGATGTCAACAAGTGCTATAAGTGAGCTTGGTAACATGATTATGGGTAATGCAGCGACAATTCTGTCTACTAAGGGAATTGGAATTGATATTACACCTCCAACACTTTGCAGAGGTAATCTTACAATAACACAGTCATACACTAAGAATATCTGTATACCTCTTAGCGGTGATGATATTACTATTGAGCTTGATGTAGCTGTAAAGGATGCATAATAATGATTAATATAGTTTTACATGAACCTGAGATGCCAGCCAACACAGGCAACATAGGAAGAACCTGTGTGGCAGCCGGGGCAAGACTTCATCTTATAGAGCCATTAGGCTTCAGTCTCAATGAAAAGATGCTTAAAAGGGCAGGACTTGATTACTGGGATAAGCTTGATGTGACTGTATATGATGATTACAATGATTTTCTTGCAAGGAATCCGGGTGCTAAGATATATATGGCAACAACAAAGGCTCACAAGGTATACTCGGAAGTATCTTATGAGCCTGACTGTTATATTATGTTCGGAAAAGAAAGTGCCGGAATCCCGGAGGAAATCCTTGTTGATAATGAGGATACCTGTATAAGGATTCCTATGATTGGCGATATAAGATCGCTCAACCTTTCTAATTCTGTAGCAATTGTTTTATATGAGGCATTGCGCCAGCATGATTTTAGTTCGATGAATCTTTCTGGGCATCTTCATCATTTGAATTGGAAGCCTTAGAGAGCTGCAATGTGAATGTAAATTCTGTACCAACTCCTACTGTACTTACAACGTCAATATTCTCGTTGTGGGCCAGTAGGATTTCTTTTACTATGGCAAGTCCAAGACCAGAACCCTTCTTATCTTTACCTCTTGATGTATCTGATTTGTAGAATCGGTCAAATATCTTTCCAAGGCTTTCCTTGTCAATTCCACAACCATTATCCTTGATAGAGATAATAGCTTTCTCGCCCTTGATACGCACATTGACGAATATGCATGAATTTTCAGGGCTGAACTTAATCGCGTTATCTATAAGATTGTAGATAATCTGTCCAATCTTGCTCTTATCACCATATACAGAGAGTGTTTCTCCCGGAAATGTGATCTGGAACTGTATCTTTTTCTTCTTGCATCGTCCCTCAAATGTCTCGATTGTATGGCGCATAAGTGCATTTACATCGAAATCAGAGCACTCAAGGCGGACAGATTTAGGGTCTAACTCGTTGAGAGTAAGGATATTGCTTGTGAGCTTGGTAAGTCTATCAGTCTCGAATAATACGATATCAATATAACGTCCCTGCTGTTCAGGTGGGATTGTTCCATCTGCAATCGCTTCAAGATAGCCCTTGATAGATGTAAGAGGCGAGCGGAAATCGTGTGATATATTAGACAGGAAATCCTGCTGGTACTGATCCATCTCATTTAGCTTGGTCGCCATGTAATCAAGGGAGACAGCCAGATTACCAATCTCATCATCGAAAGCTGGCTGTATTCTGTATGCAAAGTTACCTTTTCCATATTCAAGTATGGCTGTATTGATGTCCTTGATAGGTCTGTGAACCTGGACATAATACAGGAATATGAAAAGAATATTAAGGATTACTACAAAGAGCAGAGTGTAGTAGTTAGTATTAAATGTTGCGATGAATCTGTAAGAGATAACAGTCTCTGGCATATGCACTGCCACGTAACCTTTGAGGTCATAACCATTTGTTATAGTGGCAAACACAGAGATTGTCTTCTCTGAAAATATGTTATAGAAATCACCACTCTGGTAATACTGTGAACCAAGATTATCAATATTGAAATCGTTGATGCTGTATAACACGTCATCTGTCTCAGAAGCGGTTAAGTTCGAGTTATCATCAATAAATGAAGAATCACTGCTGTCATATGCTGTATCGAGAATTACATCGCCGTCTTTAGTGATGAACATGATTCGTGTATTGCTGAGTGTCGATACAGTCTCAAGCTCAGATTCAATGACACGCAGGTTATCGTTGCTGAAATACAGAGGAGCATATTTGTAAGAGATATTGACAGCCTCACGGTACATTGTCTCCGTCTGTTCTTCATATACACTCTTGTAGTCTATCTTGCGGCTGATAAATGCAACAGCCAGAAATCCAAGTACGGCTATACATATGTATATGAAAATAAATTTGGAAAGTAAATTCATCTTTTTCATGGGTTAATAGCGTCCTTTATAATTAATTAAACAATGACATTGTCAGAGTGTCAGAAATGCCGGCTTATCTTGTGATAAACTTATATCCGACACCCCATACTGTATCGAGTGCCCAATGTTCGTTATCTTTAATCTTCTCACGGATTCTCTTGATATGGACATCAACGGTTCTTGAATCGCCGATATATTCATATCCCCAGATATTGTCAAGAAGCTGTTCTCTTGTGAATACCTGATTAGGAGATGAAGCGAGGAAATATAAAAGCTCCAATTCCTTAGGAGGCATCTCTATATTGTTTCCACAGTAGATAACAGTATAATTGGCGAGATTGATTGTAAGGTCAGGATATTCGACAATCTGCGCCGGCTTGTCATCAGTCTTTGGCTGTGGGGCAGGCACACTCTGGTAACGTCTTAAAACTGCCTTTACACGGGCAACAAGCTCTTTTGTCTCGAATGGCTTGATAAGATAGTCGTCAGCACCAAGCTCAAGACCTAAAACCTTATCAAATGTCTCACCTTTGGCAGATAATATGATAATAGGCACATTGTGTTCTTTCCTTACCTCACGGCATACCTGATATCCGTCAATGCCGGGAAGCATGAGGTCGAGAAGAATAAGATTAGGATTGAATGAATCAAGCTCTTTAAGCGCACTTTCTCCATCATAGACAATCTTAGTCTCATAACATTCTTTAGTGAGGTACAAAGATATAAGCTCTGCAATATTTTCATCGTCATCTACAATTAGTATTCGTTGTTTTGCTATCATATTTCCTCCTTATATATTAAAAAGTAAGTCAATTACTTAAATTCAACAATAGTTACACCTGCATCGCCTTCGCCGGCTTCTCCGAGACGGAAGCTCTTGATATAAGGGATGCCTTTAAGATATGCAGTTATACCGCTTCTTAATGCGCCAGTACCTTTGCCGTGTACGATTCGTACCTGGCTGAGCTTGGATATATATGCATCATCAAGATATTTATCGAGCTTTGCGACCGCTTCATCAACCGTATATCCTAAAAGATTGATTTCAGGAGAGATAGAAGAGGTCTTTGACATCTTAATCTTACCCTGTCCTGTTATAGCCTTGCCAGTTTTGGATGTTTCTGGCTCTTTGTAATTAGTAAGTATCTCAAGGTTATTAATCTTAGCCTTGGTTGTAAGACTTCCGACAGCGACAGTTATCTCACCCTTGGAGTTAGGAGTTCCAACTACAGTTCCAGTAAGATTCATGCTTAATATTCTTACATACACGCCCTCTTTGAATTCGCTTATGTCAGAGGCTTTGTGTGCTTTAGGAGGAGCAGCTTTGATTGCGAGCTTTTCCTGCTTTTTGTTCATCTTATCCCTGATTGCGGAACGCTGTTTCTCTAATTCCTTAACAGACATGCCATGCTTGTTCATGGTCTTGATAGTCTCGTCTGCGTATTCTTTGGCTTCTTTAAGAATATCGGCAGCTTCCTGATTAGCTTTCTTGATAATCTTGTCTGTCCGCTCATCAAGACGCTTCTGTTTAGCTTTAATCTCAGCCTTTAAGTCTGCAATCTCTTTCTTGTACTGTGTTATCTCTTCCTGTTCTTTCTGGATAGTAGCACGGCTGTTTTCAAGGTCTGTAAGAAGGTCTTCAAAATGAATATCCTCCGCATCCATACGCTTAGTCGCATCATCTATGATATATGCTGGAAGACCAAGCTTGGTAGAGATGGCAAATGCATTACTCTTGCCGGGAACACCGATAAGAAGACGGTATGTTGGGCGGAGTGATGCTACATCAAATTCACAGCAGGCATTCTCAACACCCGGAGTTGAAAGGGCATATACCTTAATCTCGCTGTAATGTGTGGTAGCCATAGTTGTGATGCCGCGCTGGTGTAAATCGTTAAGTATAGATATGGCAAGGGCGGCACCCTCTGTAGGGTCTGTTCCCGCACCAATCTCATCAAAGAGTATAAGGCTCTTCTCATTGGCTGATTTGAGAATGTCAATTGTATTAGTCATGTGAGAAGAGAATGTACTGAGGCTCTGCTCAATACTCTGTTCATCTCCGATATCTGCAAAAATGTTATTGAACACACCAATCTGTGAATGGTCCATCGCAGGAATATTAAGTCCTGACTGTGCCATCATAGTGAGCAGTCCTACAGTTTTAAGAGAAACTGTCTTACCACCAGTGTTAGGGCCTGTTATGATGAGCAGATTAAATTCTTTACCCAGATGAATGTCAATAGGAACAACCTTAGCAGGGTCGATAAGAGGATGTCTACCCTGTCTGATATTGATATAGTTGTCATTATTCATCACAGGTGCACTGCATTTGTAGCACCTTGAAAGCTGTGCTTTGGCAAATACGAAGTCGAGTTTGATTAGGACATTGTAGTCAGTCATAATCTCGTCCATATATTCGGATGATTTAGCACTTAAATCAGCTAGGATGACCTGAATCTCAGCCTCTTCTTTAAGTTCCAGTTCGCGGATATCGTTGTTAATCTTGACAACGGCTGCTGGCTCAATAAATAGTGTGGAACCGGTAGCTGACTGGTCGTGAATCATGCCGGGTATCTGTGAACGGTATTCAGCCTTGACTGGAACACAGTATCTTCCCTGACGTGATGTTATTACATATTCCTGTAAACAATTTCTCAATGTCTGTGAATTGATAATTTTGTTTAATTCAGAGTGTATTTTATCGTTGGCGATTCGTATGCTTCGTCTTATCTGGCTTAAGTTAGCACTGGCATCATCACTTATCTCATCCTCAGATATAATGCATCTCTTAATCTGTGTGTTAAGTACAGTGACAGGTTCAAGAGAATCATAGAGGCTGGTTAAGGAATCAGCAGTCTCCTCGTAATAATTCTTGTGAGCCGCCGCCGCTGTGAGGACTCCGCTTATCTGGAGAAGTTCATGTGCGTTAAGGCTGCTTCCGACAGCAAGACGCTTAATGCTTCCGCGGACATCTGAAATGCCGGAGAACGAGGCACAGCCTTTGGCATAAAGTCTTGATACTGCATCGTTAGTCTCTGTAAGATTAGCATTAATCTCGTTGATGTCTGTCATAGGTTCAAGCTTTGAGGCTGTGTGTTTCGCAGCCTGTGTGACAGCGTAAGATACGAGTTTATCAATTATTTTATTATATTCAAGTGTTTTAAATGACTTGCGATTCATTCTGTAGAAAAACCTTCCTGAAAAATATATTAATTTTATATTGTGTCTGACAACACATAAATGTATTTTAACCCATGATGGGCAAAAATACCAGTAGTTAGGCTTCATAAATGCATCATATTGTGTTATAATACATCAGTATTAAATTCAAAGCTACTGGCTGAATATTTTTGATATGATAAGGAAATAAAGATATATGGAAGATAAGAAGCTCTCAGATAATCAATTAGAAGGCTCAGATGCCAATAATCAGGTGGATTTCTCACTATACACAGAAAAGATAGTAATCAGTCCGCTTGTCAAGTATAGGAAGATTCTTGGCATAGTAAGGGGAATTATAATAGCTGTAGTGATACTTATTATCGCATGTGTCGGAGGAGTCCTGATTCACAGATATATTAAGAACAAGGAGATAACTGAGGCTGTCGCAAGGAATCCGCTTGTTCTTGAAAAGGATGAGTACAGCATATACAGCAGGTCACCATCGCTTGAGTCAGAAGAGCCAGACCTCTCTAGTAAATATTACTGGATTAAGGCTGTTATGTACAATATATCAAAATCTATCGTGCAGATTGGTGACAATACAGTCGGAGTTGTTGCGGGTGAGGTTGATGGTGATTATATTGTGATAACTGAATATAATGAGTCATGGGGCAGCAGTGATTATTACGTCAAGGTTAATGAGGAGGTAAGAGTTTCTTCAACACTGCTTAACACTGATAAATATTCAGGACTTGCGGTTGTTGCGGTCAATAAAAAACTGCTTAACGAGGCACAGATTGAACCAACAATTGTCAATATGGGCAATTCTTATGATGCGAAGCAGAATGAGATAGTCATAGCGATAGGACGTGTTCAGGATAATTCTGAAGGATATGCGACAGGATTTATAACAGATATTACATCGGACAGCGGTGTAGATATGGCGTATGACATTTTAGAGACTAATGTCGAACTTAAAATAGGGGACTATGCATTAGTATTTGACATGAATTCAAGCCTTATAGGCATATCTCATTCAGTTGATGATACTAATGGAGAGGCGCATGAGCATATAATAGGTATATCAAGCCTTAAATCGCTTATTGAGCAGATGTCAAAGGCGGTTCCGGTTCCATATCTTGGAATTAAGAGCACGAATATTACTAAGGATGTGGCAGAGAAGTTCCATTTTCCAGAGGGAATATATGTCACAGAGGTTGAGCTTGATTCGCCTGCATACAAGGCTGGAATACAGGCTGGTGATATTATATATGGATTCAATGATGAGGAAGTTATGGCTGTCCAGACATTAAGCGACAGAATATTATCGCTTAAAAAGGATGACACGGTCAAGGTTAAGGTTAAAAGAACCGGTAAAGGTGGAGAATACCGTGAGATAGAATACTCGGCAAAGCTGGCGGCAAGGTAATAAGGGAATATATATGAAAGAGGAAGAAAAATATGCATTTTATAGAGAAGTTTAAGGAAGGCGACAGGATATCGGATGTGTACCTGTGCAAGTCAAAGAGTATTGCGGTCGCCAAGACAGGTAAGGAATATGGCAATGTAACTCTTGCCGACAAAACAGGAACAGTTGATTCTAAGATATGGGACCTTAATTCGGGCGGAATCGGTGATTTCGAGGCTGGAGATTACGTGTACATATCTGGAACAATAACTGTGTACAATGGTAATATACAGTTAAAGATAGAAAGAGCAAGGGCTGCTGATGAGAATGAGTATGTGATGTCAGATTATATCCAGTGTTCAAGATACAATATTGAGGATATGTACAAGGAACTTATGGGGATTGTTGCATCTGTCAAGAATCCATACATATCAAAGCTTCTCAAAGCATTTTTTGTGGAAGATACTGAATTTATGGCAAAGTTTAAGGCGTGTGCGGCGGGTAAGTCTGTACATCATGGATTTATGGGAGGTCTGCTTGAACACAGCCTCTCTGTGACAAGATTATGCGACAGCATGGCTAAGAATTATGATTATCTTAACCGTGACCTTCTTGTGGCATGTGCTATGCTTCATGACTGCGGTAAGGTTAAGGAGTTGTCACCATTTCCTAAGAATGATTACACAGATGAGGGGAATTTCTTAGGACATATTGTTATGGGATACGAGATGGTATCTGAGAAGATGAGGGCAATTCCTGATTTTCCAGAATTGTTAAAGGCTGAGATTGGACACTGTATACTTGCCCATCATGGACAGCTTGAATATGGTTCACCTAAGAAGCCATCAATAGCGGAGGCACTTGCACTTTCATTTGCGGATGACTGTGATGCTAAGATGGAGACAATGAAAGAGGCACTTGAGAGCAAGGAGTCGAATGACTGGCTGGGATATAACAGGTGGATTGATGCGAATATAAAGAGGACGATTGTGTAGGAGAACTTGCTGCCGCGTAGGGGTGGCGAGGGGACGCTTGCGAGGGGTTAATAGTGCCTGCGTAGGCACGCTCTCGCTACGCGTCGCTCGCAGCGGTACTAAGCGAGCAAAATACGCTCGCTAAGTGTCGGCGGCTCCACAGTACCTACACAGGCATTATTAACCCCTCGCAAGCTGACTTCGCATGGAGGCAGGAAGTTATCCTATACGGGGGCTCGTGTGCAATGGGATTGCACACATTGCTTGTGGTGGCGTGAAGGAGTTGGGGATTGTACATATTGTATGGCAGGTGGAGATTAGGAATATGGATATGATGGATTAATTAGCAAGATGTGCAATACAATTGCACATCTTGCGATTAAGACTGGTTAAAATAAAAATTATCTTTTGATAATTTGGTAGTTGCAGGATGAGGAGAAAAGATGTATGGGATTGGCTAAGGATGATGTGGTCAGGCTGGTTATTAATGATATAGGAACTGATGGAGAGGGTATAGGTAAGGTTGATGGCTATACCCTCTTTGTTAAAGATGCGGTTATTGGGGATGAGATAACGGCTAAGGTTATCAAGGCTAAGAAAAATTATGGATATGCAAGGCTGATGGAGATTGTTAAGCCGTCTGCGGACAGGGTGGAGACGGTCTGCCCGGTGGCTAGACAGTGTGGTGGCTGTCAGATACAGCAGATGTCTTATGAGGCGCAGCTAGAGTATAAGAGAAGGCTGGTTGAAGGGAATCTTAAGAGAATTGGGGGGCTTGATGATGTGGAAGTCTTTCCGGTTATCGGGATGGATGAGCCATATTATTACCGCAATAAAGCACAGTATCCAGTTGGACTTGATAAGGATGGCAATGTTGTTATGGGATTCTATGCTGGAAGAACTCATCATATCATTGACAATATGGAATGTGCAATCGGGGCAAAGGAAAATGTCCATATATTGCAGGCAGTTAAGGATTATATCAACGAATCAGGGGCATCTGTGTATGATGAAAAGACAGGCAAAGGGGCAGTAAGACATGTCCTTATCAGAAAAGGTTTTCACACAGGTGAGATAATGGTGTGCCTTGTTATCAATGCGAAGTCGCTTCCAGATGAGAATATGCTTGTTGAGAAGTTAAAGTCGGTAGACCTTTCTGAATATAAGGCGTGTGATGGGAAAACAGCCTGTCGCATTGCATCGGTTATGGTTAATATCAACAGAGAGAATACTAATGTTATATTGGGCGATAAATGTAGGACTCTGTGGGGCAGGGACTATATAGAGGACAGCATAGATGGCGTAATGTTCCAGATATCACCACTCTCATTTTATCAGGTTAACCCTGTGCAGACTGAGAAATTATACTCACTTGCGGCTTCATATGCTGGACTTACCGGTAATGAAAATGTATGGGATATGTATTGTGGTATTGGAACAATATCTCTTATCATGGCTAAGAAAGCAAAGCATGTCACAGGCGTAGAGATTGTGCCACAGGCGATAGAAAATGCTAAGAATAATGCTAAGATAAATGGCATAGATAACGCAGAATTTTATGCAGGTAAGGCTGAAGAGATAGCTCCACAGCTTGCAAAGAAGGGTGACAAGCCTGATGTCATAGTAGTTGACCCGCCAAGAAAGGGTTGTGACGAGGCTTTACTTGAGACGATTATCAGGATGAGCCCGGAGCGTGTCGTGTACGTGAGCTGTGACCCGGCAACGCTCGCAAGGGATTTAAAGTTCCTGTGTGCTAATGGCTATAAGGTTAAAACTGTGCAGCCTGTGGACCAGTTCTGCCACACTGTGCACGTTGAGACAGTTGTTCTTTTGTCCCAACTGAAATAAAAGCCGGATGATTATATTAATGTCACAATTGAACTTGATGATGTGGATATAACATCTGCAGAGACTAAGGCAACATATGATGAGATAAAGAAGTATGTGGCTGAACATAATGCCGGCATGAAGGTTTAATAAAGAGAGGTGCATATGCTATGCCAGGTATACTCGTGGTTGAAGATGATGAAAATTTAAATCGTGGAATTACATTTTCACTGAAAAAATCCGGATATGAGGTTTTTTCAGCAGAATCAGTGAAAAAAGCGAAAAGAATTGCAAGTGATAATAATGTGGATGTTACCATTTGTGATGTGAATCTTCCGGATGGGAATGGACTGGAATTTGTAAGGTGGATGAGATGCAATTATAATACATACATTATTTGTCTTACAGCACTAGATCAGGAGATGGATCAGGTCATGGGATATGAAGCAGGGGCAGATGATTATATTACAAAGCCGTTTAGTCTTTCGGTACTTCTTTTGAAAATAGAAGCACATTTCCGCCGCAGACAGGAGAAAACGGAAGCCGGAAAGATGATTTCGGGAGATATCGTATTTATCGCAGGAGAAATGAAAGTCCTGATAAAGAGTCGTGAAATCAGTCTGACAAAAACGGAGTTGAAAATGCTGACTTTTTTTCTTCAGAATCCGAAACAGATTCTTTCAAAAACACAAATATTGGAAAATG
>URGC01000015.1 GCA_900547255.1 uncultured Eubacterium sp.
GTTAACCCTCGTGTAAGCCGTTCATCAGCATTAGCTTCTAAGGCTACAGGTTATCCTATTGCTAAGGTTGCAGCTAAGATTGCACTTGGTTATACACTTGATGAGATTAAGAACGCCATCACGGGAAAGACCTACGCAAGCTTCGAGCCTGCACTTGACTACTGTGTAGTCAAGATTCCAAGACTTCCGTTTGATAAATTCCTTACTGCAAAGAGAACGTTAAGTACACAGATGAAAGCAACCGGAGAGGTTATGAGTATCTGTGATAACTTCGAGGGCGCACTGATGAAAGCCATCCGTTCCCTGGAACAGCATGTGGACAGCCTTATGTCCTATGATTTTACCGGACTGTCCGATGAAGAGTTAGAGGCACAGCTTCATGTGGTCGATGACCGCAGAATCTGGGTGATCGCAGAGGCACTGCGCCGCGGCGTTTCCTATGACCATATTTATGAAATTACCAAAATCGACCGCTGGTTTATCGATAAGCTGGCAATCCTGGTAGAGATGGAGCAGCGCTTAAAGAGCGAGGAACTGACCGTAGATCTGTTAAAAGAAGCAAAGAGAATCGAGTTCCCGGACAACGTTATCGCAGAGCTTACCGGAAAGACTGAGGAAGAGATTAAACAGATGCGTTATGCAAACGGTATCGTTGCAGCATATAAGATGGTAGATACCTGTGCGGCGGAGTTCGAGGCGACCACACCGTACTACTATTCCGTATTCGGAAGTGAAAATGAAGCGGAAGAGACCAACCCACAGAAAAAAGTACTGGTATTAGGTTCCGGTCCAATCCGTATCGGACAGGGAATTGAGTTCGACTACTGTTCCGTACACTGTACATGGGCATTTGCAAAAGAAGGCTGGGAGACTGTTATCGTCAACAACAACCCGGAAACTGTTTCCACAGACTTTGATATTGCAGACAAGCTCTACTTTGAGCCGTTGACACCGGAGGATGTGGAAAACATCGTAAATCTGGAGAAGCCGGACGGGGCAGTCGTACAGTTTGGTGGACAGACTGCAATCAAGCTGACGGAAAGCCTGATGAAGATGGGTGTTAAAATTCTTGGAACCAAGGCAGAGGATGTCGATGCCGCAGAAGACCGTGAACTTTTCGACCAGATTCTCGAACAGACAAAGATTCCGAGAGCAGCAGGTGGAACCGTATATACAGCCGAGGAGGCAAAAGAGGTTGCAAACCGTCTTGGATATCCGGTACTGGTGCGCCCGTCCTACGTATTAGGCGGACAGGGAATGAAGATTGCGTTCAACGATGAAGAAATCGAAGAATTTATCGGAATCATTAACCGGATTGCACAGGATCATCCGATTCTCGTTGATAAATATTTGCAGGGAAAAGAGATTGAGGTTGATGCGGTATGTGACGGTACGGATATTTTAATTCCGGGTATCATGGAACATATCGAGCGTACCGGAGTTCATTCCGGAGACAGTATTTCCGTTTATCCGGCGCCGACCATCAGCGACCATGTAAAAGAGACAATTGTAGAATATACAAAACGCCTTGCACAGGCACTTCACGTTGTTGGACTGATTAACATTCAGTTTATCGTATATAATGACCAGGTATATGTAATAGAGGTTAACCCTCGTTCAAGCCGTACTGTTCCATATATCAGCAAGGTTACAGGTATTCCAATCGTTAAGCTTGCTACAAGAGTTATCACAGGAAGCAAGATAAAGGATTTAGGCTATGAGCCGGGACTTGCAAAGCCTGCTGATTATTATGCAATCAAGATGCCTGTATTCTCATTTGAGAAAATCAGAGGCGCTGATATTACAATGGGACCTGAGATGAAGTCTACAGGTGAGTGCCTTGGTATCTCTAAGGATTTTGATGAGGCATTGTTCAAGGCATTCCAGGGAGCTGGAATATGTCTTCCTAAGCATAAGCAGATTATCATGACACTTGCAGACAAGGATAAGCAGGATGGTATTGATATTGCACAGAGATTTGAAGCATTAGGATATAAGATATATGCATCAAGGGGAACTGCTAAGGTTCTTAAAGAGAATGGTGTACATGCAATTCAGGTTAACAAGATTGGTCAGGAAGCACCAACACTTCTCGACCTTATCTTAGAGCATAAGATTGACCTTATAATTGATACACCAGAGAGTGGTATTGAGAGAGCAAAGGACGGCTTCCTTATCCGCCGTTATGCAATCGAGACAGGCGTTCACTGCCTTACAAGCCTTGATACAGCTCATGCACTTATCTCAAGTCTTGAGCATGCATTCAACAATAAAGAGCTTACAATTGTTGATATTGCAAAGCTTTAATAATTAAACGAAAAGTGGTTTAAAGGGGTTTTTACACATGGATGCTAGAAGAGCACAGGATTTATTAAAACATATATGTCAGGATGAAGATTATGGTGCGGGAATGCTTGAAAAGCTTCCCCTGCCAGAAGTCATCTACGTAGTTAACAAGATTCTTCCAGAGTGTCTTACTGAGGCTAATAACAAATGTAATGTTAATGATTCTGCATTTTTTGAGGATATGATTAACAGATATCGTCCGATTGCTATTGAGAAGATTAAGAAAGCAGACAGATTATGGGTAGGTTACTGTGAACTTACAGGATATCCATATATCATTGATGGACAGAACATGGTTGTCATGTATGATTATACAGACAGCAGCAAGATTGAGGCACAGTTAGGCTTTGCCGGTTATCAGGTAAGCTTCGGAAGAACTGACAGAGAAGGATTTTTCTCAGAGGTTGGCCATATGTACCGTAATGGTTATAAGAAGATTTTCTTTATTGATGGCAAGTCAGAGCCATTCATTGTTGACAGAGAAGAGCTTTATTCTTATGACGAGTATTTCAAGGACGATTATATAACTAACCCAGGTCTTGAAAGTGCCATGATATCATATTTTCAGGAAATCCGTAAGCATGCTCCACTCGAAGAGAGAGCAGAGCTTATAAAGACAAGAGAAGAGACTATGATACAGCAGCTTCTTGCAAGTGAGTTCATGGTACCTTGTATCAAGGAAGAGAATGAGAATGAGATTGAGATTTCCCATCCTTATGTTGATCTTACAGACAAGGTTACTAACAAGCAGGAAGGTGAGCAGGTAATAGCAGTTCCAGTATTCACAGATGGATATGAGATGGACAAATGCTATGAAGGCCACCATGAAAACATGCTCTACAAGTTCCCAGAACTCAAAGACCTCACTGAAGAACTTGGCGCATCCGGAATAATAATAAATTGCCTTGGTATAAGTTATTATATGGATAACAAAACGATAGCCCAAATTGCCGCAAGGGCATAATAATACATGTATCTGCCCGCAGAACAGGGTAAGCTGTGCGCCTGAGCGTATTGGCTATAAAACCTGCATGACGACTGTCGTGTTCATCTTAGGGCTGTGTTAGACAGAAGTTAAGCCGACTGCTAAACGTTCAAACGAAGTGCGTTTTTAGCAGTCGGCTTTAATAAACTTTGTCGTGCAGCCCTTAGATGAGCTAGACACAAAGGACCAGCAGGTTTTATAGCCAATACGCTCAGGCGTACAGCTTACCCTGTCCTGCGGGCAGATGCTTGTATTATTACTTCAAGAAGTCCTTACGCATAGGATTAAACACATCTACAAGGATTCCCTCTGAAAGACATGTAACGCCATGGCGTACTCCTGAAGGCATGTACACACTGTCTCCCTGATTTACAACCTTAGTCTCATCCCCGATAGTAAATTCAAAACTTCCCTTAGCGATATATGTTATCTGCAAATGGTCGTGGCTGTGGAAATTTCCCTTAGAGCCAGTCTCAAAATGAATCTCACACATCATAAGATCCTCAGAGTATGTAAGGATTTTTCTTGTAACACCCGGTTCACATGGTGTAGCTGTAATATCTTTGTTGAAAGCAAACATAGTCAAATCTCCTTTTATTTAGTATAATTAGTTTAGCAGAAGCTGTTTTAGTTATTATAGCAGATGACAAACAGTATTGAAATAGAAGAGGGTAAAATATGTATTTTTTTCTGGTGATGTCAGTTTTATGCTTTGTGTATTATGTCACATGCGCCACATATGCAGGAATATCAAGCTCATTTATATTCATATGGCTTATTGGCACTGCACTTTTTGGCAGTATATTTGCATTTATGTATATGCAGACAAGAGGTATCTATGTCCTTCCAGGGGCTGTTAAGAGCATATTGTGTGGTATTCTTGCGGTTTTGTTTATATTGTTCTTTGCTATGGAGGGGTTGATTATCGGCAGCATGCACGATAAACCAGATGAAAACTGTGAGTACATGATAGTTCTTGGCTGTCAGATACGGGGAACAAGGATAACACGTTCACTTAAGAAACGACTGGATACAGCATATGAGTATTCCAAAGATAATGACATGATAATAATAGTGTCCGGCGGCCAGGGCAGGGGTGAGGATATGTCAGAAGCTCTTGCTATGAAGAATTATCTTGTAGATAAGGGAATTGAAGAATCAAGGATAATTATGGAAGATAAATCCACAGATACAAGTGAAAATATGAAATACAGTGCCGGGTTCATAGGAGATATGAATACAGGAATATGTGTAGTTACTAACAACTTTCATATATATCGTGCAAAGAAGCTTGCAAGAGGATGTGGATTTAACAATGTGTCCGGAGCCGCTGCAGGCAGCGACCCCGTATTATTGCTTAATTATATGGTGAGAGAATCTATAGGAATTGTGAAAGATTTTGTTTTTAATAATTTTTAATTAAATCATAAGAAAACTCCTGATTAATTAGAAAAATATGTCTTAACAGTATCTGATATGGCAAGACCTTTGTTGTATCCGTCATTGTACAGTGCGTTAATTTTGTCTATGTTCTTTTCGAGTCTTGAAAATCCTTTGGTTGAAGTTGGACGTATAACTATTACTTTGCCCTGCTTTTCAAGATGCTCTAACTTACGTAAGCATCTGTTATATCTGCCTGCACGGTGAACAAGGTCTTTGGCAAGCTCAGGATAGTTAAGATAAGTACGTGCGATAATCTTAGTGGAAGATGATGTAGTCTTTTTGTAACCAGCTTCCCTTGTAAGCACAACAACAACTCTGTCACATCCATCGGCAAATGCCTTCTCATATGGAATAGAGTCACTTAACCCGCCGTCAAGATATGGTGTGCCATTGATGTATATGTATGGAAAAAACTTAGGAAGCGCGCATGTCGCTTTAAGCACAAGATTAGTCTTATCCTTGCCATCATAAGGAAAATATTCTGGTTTTCCGGTGAGAACATTCGTACATACTGCGTAGAATTCGCCTCCCCACTGCTGGAATGCTTCATAATCAAATGGAACCAGTTCATTAGGAATTGTCTCATATGCAAATTCAAGTCCGTATATTGAACGGTTATTTTTATCAATAAGGTTGTTCATTCCCATGTATCTTTTATCGTTGACAAATTCAGTGATTATTTTAAGATTACGTTCCTTCTGTCTTGAAAGATAAGATGGCGAGTATGCAGCACCGGCTGATGTTCCTATGACATAATCGGGATATATATCATTTTCTATAAAAGCATCCATAACACCACAAGAAAAGATTGTTCTGAATGCACCGCCCTCAAATACGATTCCAGTTTTCATATTGTCGTGTCCTCCTGACCGAAAAATGTCTAAAATTACCTATATTATAAAATGTGAGGCACGATGTGTAAAGATTAAAACCAGCGTGCCACAGCGTTTCTTGACAAAATTGTATACAAGATATATGCTAAAATATAAATGTGTTATAATAAGCTTTACAAATGTAAATATAATTATATATATAAGGAGCGCATATGATTCTTGCAATTGATATGGGAAATACTAACATAGTCATAGGCTGTGTTGATGATAATAAAGTATTATTTGAGGAAAGACTGGCTACAGACTTGTCAAAGACAGAGCTTGAGTATGCAGTTATATTCAAGACAGTCCTTGAGATATACGGGGTTGATAAGAGCATGGTTACAGGAGCTATTATATCTTCTGTAGTTCCACAGCTTGTTAATAATATCAAAGCTGCTGTATACAAGCTTATCAAAATTACACCGCTTGTTGTAGGACCGGGTGTTAAGACAGGGCTTAACATACTTATGGATGAGCCAAGAAGAGTGGGAAGCGACATGATAGTTGATGCGGTTGCCACAATTAATGTGTATGGAACACCAGCTATTGTAATTGATATGGGAACAGCGACAACAATGTCTGTTATCGACAGAAAAGGTAATTATGTCGGCGGCGTTATCATGCCGGGTATTAAGGTGGCTGTTGATTCACTTGTATCAAGAACGGCACAGCTGCAGAGTATCAGCCTTGACGCACCTGACAAGGTTATCGGCAAGAATACAATAAATTGTATGAAGAGCGGCGTTGTATACGGCAATGCGGCATGTATAGATGGAATGATAGACAGGATGGCGGCGGAGCTTGGCGAACTGCTTGAAGATGTCAAGGTTGTTGCAACAGGCGGGCTTGCAAGGGTAATCCTGCCAGAGTGCAGCCACAGAATATATCAGGATGATGAGCTTCTGCTCAAAGGACTTAAAATTATATATGATAAAAATGTACAGGACTAGGAGGAATTATGTTAAAGGGTAGAAATGTTCTGCTTGGAGTGACAGGCAGTATAGCTGCTTATAAGATAGCAGGTCTTGCCAGTGCATTGGTAAAACAGCACTGTAATGTGGATGTGATTATGACAAAGAATGCCACTAATTTCATCAATCCTATTACATTTGAGACACTCACAGGCAATAAATGTATAGTAGATACATTTGACAGGAATTTCCAGTACAGTGTAGAGCATGTGTCACTTGCAAAGAAGGCTGATGTTGTTCTTGTTGCGCCTGCCACAGCTAATTTTCTTGCCAAGGCTGCTTATGGAATGGCAGATGATATGCTCACAACAACATTTCTTGCATGCAGATGTCCTAAACTTATAGCACCTGCCATGAACACTAATATGTATGAAAATGCGATTGTGCAGGATAATATTAAGAGATTGAAGGATTATGGCTGTGAGGTTATAGACCCGGCAAGCGGTCATCTTGCATGCGGCGATACAGGAGCTGGTAAGATGCCAGAGCCTGAGACTCTTATGGAGTATATATTAAAAACTATCGCATGTGATAAGGACATGGAAGGTCTTAAAGTTACTGTGACAGCAGGACCTACAAGAGAGCCGTTAGACCCGGTAAGATTTTTATCTAACAGGTCAACTGGCAAGATGGGATATGCAATCGCGAGGGCAGCCATGATGCGTGGTGCAGATGTTACACTTATTGCAGGCCAGACAAGTCTTCCAGATGTACCATTTGTTAAAAATATCCATATAGAGACAGCAAAGGATATGTATGAGGCGGTTATGGAAGCTGCCAATGACAGCGATATCATAATCAAAGCTGCGGCTGTTGCGGATTATACACCGCTTGAGGTTATGGATAACAAGATTAAGAAATCTGATGGCGATATGTCTATACCATTAAAGAGAACGGATGATATTATTGGAACTCTCGGAAAGATTAAGCTTGAGAGCGGCAGGAAATTCTTCCTGTGTGGTTTTTCTATGGAGACAGAGCATATGCTTGAGAATTCCAAGGCTAAGCTTGAAAAGAAAAATCTTGATATGATTGTTGCTAACAATGTCAAGGTTGCAGGAGCAGGATTTGGAACAGACACTAATGTTGTTACAGTTATCACAAAGGATAAAGCAGAGGAGCTGCCAATCATGAGCAAGGAGCAGGTGGCACATGAACTGCTTGACAGGATAATTAAGGAGGTTGTATGAAGGGGTTAAAGGCAAAGACAATTACAGTGGGTGTTGTAATATTAATTATTGTGGCAGCGGTTTATTATTATATAATGCTGCCAGCTATCAATATACATTCACCGGGATTCTGGAAGTTTATAATATTCGTGCTTGCAGCGGCGACAATGATATATGCATTGTTCCGCGTAAGATTAAGAACGGTTCAGATGGGGAAAAGAACGAACGCTGTGGAGATGGATTACAAGAGCCCTAAAGATAAAGTTATATTCAGGGTTATGCTTGGAATAACAATTGGCGCAGCTGCTATATTTGCAATAGGCTCACTTTTATCATCACAGATAATCAATGCGGCTAAGTATCAGAAGCTTCTCACGGTTGAGACAAAGAATTTTGCGGATGATATCAAAGAGGTTTCTTATGACCAGATTCCGATTCTTGACCGTGATTCAGCACAGATAATTGGTAACAGGGTTATGGGAACAATGGTTGATATGGTATCGCAGTTTGAGATTAACGATATGTACAGCCAGATTAACTATAATAACAAGCCGGTAAGAGTGTCGCCTCTGCAATATGGAAGCCTGATTAAGTGGTTTACTAACAATGCATCAGGACTTCCGGGATATGTAAGAATTGATATGACTACACAGGATGCACAGATAGTACGTCTTAATGAGGGTATCAAGTACTCAACAAGTGACCATTTTGGAAGATATATATACAGACATTTAAGATTTGCCTATCCGGGATATATATTTGATGAGTTGAATTTTGAGATAGATGAGGATGGCGTGCCTTACTGGATATGTCCTACAAGAAAGTATAATGTCGGTCTGTTCGGCGGTGTTACGGTTGACAAGGTTATAACCTGCAACGCTGTAACTGGCGAGATGAGAGAATATGATGTAGAGAATGTTCCACAGTGGATTGATAAGGTTTACTCAGCAGAAATGCTTATCAATCTGTATGATTATTATGGAACACTCAAAAGAGGATTTTTAAACAGCATACTTGGACAGCGTGACTGTTTAAAGACTACAGACGGATATAATTATATTGCGATGGAAGATGATGTGTGGGTATACACAGGTGTCACATCTGTAGGTCAGGATCAGTCCAATGTTGGATTTGTTCTTATGAACCAGAGAACAATGGAGACAAGATATTATGAGATTGCAGGTGCCGAGGAGTATTCAGCCATGAGTTCGGCACAGGGTAAAGTCCAGCATCTTAATTATGTTGCGACATTTCCACTTCTACTTAATGTCGGCGGTGAGCCTACTTATTTCATGGCGTTAAAGGACAGCGCAGGACTTGTAAAGAGCTATGCAATGCTTAATATCGAGAGATACCAGACAGTTGCGATTGGCGATACAGTAAGTGAGTGTGAGACGAATTATAAGCAGATGCTTACGGACAATGGAATAGTGGTTGAAAAGCCAAAAGAGACCAAGAAAGTCACAGGTACTATTACTAAGATTGTGCCGGTAGTTGCGGATGGCAACTCACATTACTATGTGATTCTTGATAATAAAAATGTCATTTATGACGTAAATGTCAAGAATAATCCTGCCATTATCATGTACGAGACAGGTTCTGATATCACACTTGAATATAGTGAGGGTGAGGGTACTATGTCCGCTGATGTTGTCAGATAAGAAAACAGCCAAACACAGTCATGTGGAAACATATTCAATCAGAATAATGCATAAACATGCACGTTATTGACAAATATTTAGGAACAATTCATCTGACGTGAATAAAAATGAATAATTTAGCATGTTTTGTTAATAAAATCAGTTGATAAAATGTTCTCGCTTTGATACAATATACGAAGTATTTACAAGCTAAGGAGATGCGTGATGGATATTATAGTAAAATATATTGATGAATTGCTGGAAAAGAGTACTCCGGCAGCACCAATGTGGAATATCGAGAAAATCAGACAGGGACTTAAGTCTAACTGGAATTATATTGATGGAGTAATGATTAAAGCCGTACTCCAGATGTATGCAGTAAGCAAGGATGAGAAGTATCTCAAGTTTGCTGATGATTTCATTGATTACAGAGTACATGAGGATGGTACTATTGAAGGATACAGTATCGGTGAGAAGAATATAGATAATGTCAATGCTGGTAAGACACTTTTTGAGCTTTATGATCTTACAGGCAAAGAAAAGTACAAGAAGGCAGCAGACCTTGTATATTCACAGATTAAGATAATGCCAAGATGTAATAATGAGGCTAAGAGCTTCTGGCACAAGGACATATATCCTAATCAGGTATGGCTTGATGGTATGTATATGGGACAGCCATTCTACATGGAGTATGAGACAAGATACAACAACAGAGAAAATTATCCAGATATATTCGCACAGTTCAAGTATGTTATTGAGAATATGAGAAATCCTCTCAATGGATTATATTTTCACGCAATTGATACAAGCAAGGAGGCTTTCTGGTGTGACAAGGTAACAGGTCTTTCACAGCATTCATGGCTTCGTGCTATTGGCTGGTATGCAATGGCTCTTCTTGATACATTGGACAAGGTTGACAACAGCGACCACAAGTATGATGCAGAGTGCAAGATGCTTGAGAATGCATTTGTTGATTTAACAGAGTCAATGCTAAAGTATCAGGATGAGAGTGGTATGTGGTATCAGGTAGTTAACTATGGCGGAATGGACAAGAACTATCTTGAGACAAGCGGAAGCTCTATCATGGCATACGCAATCCTTAAGGGTGTACGTATGGGACTCCTTCCAGTAAGCTACAGAGAGTATGCAGAGAAGGCTATCAATGGTATCTGCGACAAGTATCTTACAACTAAAGAGGGCGAGATGTCACTCGGCGGTATCTGCCTCGTTGCAGGACTTGGCGGTAAGGGCAGAAGACCTGGTACGTATGACTATTATATGTCAGAGCCAATCGTTGAAGATGATGCAAAGGGTGTTGGACCATTCCTTTTAGCATACACAGAGATGCTTTCATACAAGAATAACTAGTTAATAAGACTATATTAATGGGCGCGTATAGAATTCTATACGCGCTAAATTCTTATTAAGTTCACTTGGCGAGGAGGAAAAAGATGAAACCGTATATTACTATGGAAGAGGTAATTGCACAGCAGGGAGAAGGAAAGCGTGGTTACACATTTTTATCAGAGGCAAATGGTTGTGTCAATGGATGCAGGTCAGGGGTGTCGACATACGCATCGCTTGAATTTAATCCTAATCCCGGAAGTCATGAAGACCAGGAGGGATTTTATGTGCTTGAAGGTGAAGGATATGCAAAGCTTGATGACCTTGAATTTCCAATTAAGGCAGGGGATTCGTTCATAGCACTTCCGGGTGTAAAACATACATTGAAGAGCAAAGAGGGTTCTGCTCCTGTTAAAGTATTCTGGTTTCACAGTGGAATATAAAAAGTTAAGTGATAATCTGCAAAAAGAATGAGGCAATTATGGTAAATGATTCTAACAATCTTAAAGATCTGACAGAAGAACAGATTAATGAGATGACTGATGAACAGGCTGATGACATGCGCAAATGGCTGTTTAAGGAAAATATAAGAATTAGAGAACTTGAGAGAAATCTCGAAGATGAACGAAAGCTTATAGATATCCAGAAGGGTATGCTTGAAAAGAAGCAGCGCAAGAATATGATTTTAAGCAAGCAGCTTGAGAACCAGAAGAATTTATTTGACCAGCAGTGGCAGATAATGGAGGCTGAAATCAGGCGCATAACAGCAGAGAAAGACAGCTTAAAGCATGAGCGCGAGGTTATGCGTGATGAGGCATACAGAGCGGCAAGACGTACACTTTCTTATTCTGAGAATGTAAAGATATTCTTTAAGGGTGTCACTGACAGCGACTCACTTAAGAAAAGGTATAAAGAGATAACTAAGATATATCATCCTGATAATGTCAATGGCGATGAAGAACTCGTAAAAGCAATTAATCAGGAATATGAACTTCAGAAAAGATATTTTCTTGGGACGTAATATGGGACAAATGCCACAATATAGTTAATATAATTAAGTTAAAATCCTATTGTCCAGATGGAGTTACTATTGTATAATAATGGACAGGTTCGGTATAACGTACCATGAACGTGAGGAAGGAGATATATATGTTTAAGATTAATGATAATTATTTAAAACTTCCAGGAAGCTATCTGTTCTCAACAATAGCTAAGAAGGTTAAGGCTTATAAGGAAGCTAATCCAGATAAGGATGTTATAAGCTTAGGAATTGGTGATGTTACACAGCCACTTGCACCAGCGGTTATCGAAGCTATGCACAAGGCTGTTGATGAGATGGCTCATGTTGAGACATTCAGAGGCTATGCACCAGATCTTGGATATGAATTCCTTAGAAATACAATCGCAGAGAATGACTTTAAGGCTCTTGGATGCGATATTTCAGCAGATGAGATATTTGTAAGTGATGGTGCCAAGTCAGATTCTGGTAATATCGGTGATATCTTCTCAGTAGATAATAAGATTGCAGTTTGTGACCCTGTATATCCTGTATATGTAGATACTAATGCAATGGCAGGAAGAACAGGCGATTACATAGCAGCAAGCCAGAAATGGAGCAATGTAATCTACATGCCATGTACAGCCGCAACTAATTTTGCACCAGAGATTCCTAGGGAGACACCAGATATCATATATCTCTGCTTCCCTAACAATCCAACAGGTTCAACAATTACTAAGGCACAGCTTCAGGAATGGGTTGATTATGCTAACAAGGTTGGCGCAGTTATCATATATGATGCAGCTTATGAAGCATTTATTGAAGAAGCTGATGTTCCACATTCAATCTATGAATGCGAGGGCGCAAGAACATGTGCTATCGAGCTTAGAAGTTTCTCTAAGAAGGCTGGATTTACAGGTGTGAGACTTGGTTACACAGTAATTCCTAAAGACCTTAAGAGCGGTGATGTTACACTTCACAGCCTCTGGGCAAGACGTCATGGTACTAAATTTAATGGTGCTCCTTATATTGTTCAGAGAGCAGGCGAGGCAGTTTACTCACCAGCAGGAGTTGAGCAGACTAAGGCTCAGATTGCATATTACAAGCAGAACGCAAAGACTATGATGGATACACTTGCAGCAGCAGGATATTCTGTATCAGGTGGTATCAACTCACCATATGTATGGTTACAGACACCTAACAATATGACATCATGGGATTTCTTCGATATGCTTCTTGAGAAAGCAAATGTAGTAGGTACTCCAGGTTCAGGATTCGGACCAAGCGGAGAAGGCTACTTCAGACTGACAGCATTCGGAACACATGAGAATACACTCAAGGCACTTGAGAGAATTAAATTACTTTAAAATAAAATAAAGCCGGCTCGCTAAAAACGCACTTCGTTTGAACGTTTAGCAGCCGGCTTAGCTTTTATTTAACGACAACTGCCTGGTAGAAGAACTTCTGGTAGTAGCTCTCGAAGTCGTCAATGCTCTGCTCGACAATTCCGTAGGTCGGGTCGGCGAGAGTTACAGTCTGGGCTTCAAGGTCATATCCGCTCAGCACGACACAGTGCTCATAGGAAGGCCAGTAGAAGCTGCTTCCGTTGTCGTAGGTTATAAGCTTGTATTCAATCTCATCAATATCGTAGTCAAAACATGTCCAGACGATTACCGGGTATCCGTTGGCAATCTGCTCAAATAATGATTCAATAGAAGAATAGCTCATAGATATGGCTTGCAGGTGCGAGCTGTTATCCTTGAAAAAATTATTGGCGGCTTTGATGATTGCAGGGGCAAAACATCCTGAACCGTTGGATTTCCATGGTGAGCCGAGGAAATATTCTATGAAACATCCGGGCTGGGAAACTTCACTCATTGGCAGATAATTCCTTGCCATATATTCCTTGTTGACATTGAAACCATAATAGTTGAGAACCTCAGTCAGAGATGTTATCTCACATCCAGTAGGAAGTTCCGGGTTCTGGTCAACGAAAGGAACGTCAATTGATGCGCTGGCAGGAATTGAGTCCGACGATACGCCAAGATGGATTATCCGGTTATTTATCTGATATTGTGAAAGATCTATAGATGTTGTCTCTATCTCATTGGCGACAGAGACAGATACAGGTTCTGGTTCAGAGTTGATTTTACGCTCATGTATAAAGACAAACAGTACAAGCAACAATGCGCATATAGATGATGCAAAAACCAGAATAATGCCTTTGCTCTTCTTCAAATCTAAAATCTCCTTGAATATTGTTCTGAAATGTTGTTTTGTGAACAGCCTTTGTCTGTTCATATTTTAGTATTATAACATGAATTAAACTTTTTGCCATAAATATATATTTTAGTTGATAGAAATGCTACAAATGTGTTATTATAGTAAAGTGTGTTATGGGGTATTTATATATGCGGTAACACACCTTGATATATTTATATGCTGTTAAGTTGGCAGAACGGAGGACAATATGGTAAAAGCTATTGTTGGCGCTAATTGGGGCGACGAAGGAAAAGGCAAGATTACAGATATGCTTGCTGAAGAGTCAGACATCATTGTAAGATTCCAGGGCGGAAGTAATGCAGGACATACTATTATTAACGATTATGGTAAGTTCGCACTTCATCTGTTACCATCAGGTGTATTTTACAATCATACTACAAGTATTATTGGTAATGGTGTTGCACTTAATATTCCTTATCTTATTAAAGAGTTAAAGTCTCTTACAGACAGGAATGTTCCAATGCCTAAGATTTTAGTTTCTGACAGGGCACAGATACTTATGCCATATCATGTTGATTTTGATACATATGAAGAGGCAAGATTAGCTGGCAAATCATTTGGTTCAACTAAGTCAGGTATAGCTCCGTTCTATTCAGATAAATACGCTAAGATTGGTTTCCAGGTAAGTGAATTATTTGGAAGCGAGGAAGATTTAAAGAGCAAGATTGCTAATGTATGTACATTAAAGAATGTTATGCTTGAGCATCTCTATCATCAGCCACTTCTTAAAGAAGAGGATATCTATAATACACTTATGGAATACAAAGAGATGATTCGTCCATATGTATGTGATACATCAACATATCTTCACAATGCACTCAAGGAAGGCAAGAAGATTCTTCTTGAGGGTCAGTTAGGTTCACTTAAAGACCCAGACCATGGTATATATCCAATGGTTACATCATCTTCAACACTTGCCGCATATGGTGCTATCGGTGCAGGTATCCCAGCAAGCTCAATCAAGGATGTAGTTACAGTTGTTAAGGCTTACTCATCTGCTGTTGGTGCAGGTGCATTTGTAAGTGAGATATTTGGTGAAGAGGCAGACGAGCTTAGAAAGCGCGGCGGTGACGGCGGTGAGTTCGGAGCTACTACAGGCCGTCCAAGAAGAATGGGCTGGTTTGATGCAGTTGCCACAAGATACGGTGTAAGAATGCAGGGTACAACAGAGGTGGCTCTTACAGTTATCGATGTATTAGGTTATCTTGATGAGATTCCTATGTGTGTAGGATATGAGATAGATGGCAAGGTTACTAAGGACTTCCCAACTACATCACAGTTAGAGAAGGCTAAGCCAGTCCTTAAGAAGTTCCCAGGCTGGAAATGCGATATCAGAGGAATTACTAACTATGATGACCTTCCTGTTGAGTGCAGGAACTATATCGAAGCAATTGAGCAGGAGATTGAAGCTCCTATCACAATGGTATCTAATGGACCTGGAAGACATGAGATTATACACAGAGTCAGCAAGTTAAAATAACTTAATTATAAGGCATAAAATAACGACTAGGCAGGAAGTGTTGGATAATAGCCGCCTAGTCGTTTTTGAATAATATTATTTGCCCTTCTTGTTGATAAGACGTGCAACAAGAATCATGGCATATGCAACCACAGGGAGTCCGATGTCGGTATATAAAAGACCTACGAACAGGTTGTGTGCATCTTCCGATGGAATGATTGCACATACAAGAGTTGCGATTATAAGAGCAGCCCATAATATAACGATTATGAGTGCAAATACTCTTTTGAATTTCTGCATTGGAATACCTCGAATGTTTTATTAATTACAAAGATAATAACATAGTCTGGTTAAAATTAAAAGATTGAGGGTTAGTATGAAAAAGAATGTTTTGGAATATCTTGAAGATTCCGTTAAGAAATATCCAGAAAAGACAGCAGTAGCAGACAACACTAAGAGCATGACATACAGTGAGCTTTACAATAATGCAAGAAATGCAGGTGCGGCACTTCTTAGCTATACTAAAAGGAATGAAGCGGTTCCTGTTCTTGCAGATAAGAGCTGCGATATGCTGGCTGTGTTTTTCGGAGCGGTCATGGCAGGCTGCTTTTATACGATGATAGAACCAACACATCCTAATGATAGAATTAATTCGATTATAAGCACACTTGAGGCAGGGCTTATAGTTACTAATGATGACAACCGCACCAAGCTTGATAAACTTGAATTTAACGGGGCAGTTCTTGATATGCATGAGCTGTTAGCACACGAACCATCTGAGGAGGAGCTTAAAAAGCTTGAATCAGTCAGACGTGACGGACTTGATATCGACCCGTTATATGCGATATTCACATCTGGCTCAACAGGAGTTCCTAAGGGCGTTATAGTTAATCACAGGTCAGTTATTGATTTCATAGATGAATTCACAACAGTCTTTGATATAACAGATAAAGATATAATCGGTAATCAGGCACCATTTGATTTTGACGTGTCAGTTAAAGATATATATTCAGCTATGAAGGTTGGAGCAACATTACAGATAATACCTAAGCAGATGTTTTCATTTCCAGTGAAGCTTCTTGATTATCTTGATGATAACAAGGTAACAACACTTATATGGGCTGTGTCAGCACTGTGTATAATCACAACATTTAAAGGATTCTCGTATAAGATACCTGAGACTATCAACAAAGTAATATTCTCAGGCGAGGTTATGCCAATCAAGCATCTTAATGAGTGGAGAAAAGCTTATCCTGATGCAATGTTTGTCAACGTATATGGACCTACAGAGATTACATGTAACTGTACATATTATATAGTTGACAGGGATTTTGAACTTGATGATGTTCTTCCAATGGGAAAGGCATTCCGCAATGAGAGAGTTTTCCTGCTTGATGATGATGACAAGCTTGTCACTAAAGACATGGTTGGCGTTAATGGTGAGGTATGCGTGTCAGGAACAGCAGTTACAATTGGATATTATAACAACGAGGAAAAGACAGCACAGGCATTTGTACAGAATCCTCTCAATGATAAATATCCTGAGACTATATACAGGACAGGAGACCTTGCATATTACAATGAAGAGGGAATTTTATGTTTCTCTTCAAGAAAAGATTTCCAGATTAAGCATATGGGACACAGGATTGAGCTTACAGAAATAGATGCATCCATGAATGCACTTGACGGAGTTGAGAGAGCATGCTGTATATTTAATCAGGATGCCAATAAGATACTCGGATTCTACGAAGGCGTGGCTGACAAGAAGGAAGTTGTTAAAGGCCTTCTTAAAAAGATTCCAAAGTATATGATTCCACAGGAATTTATCAATGTCAAGACAATGCCGCTTACAAAGAATGGCAAGATAGACAGAAAAATATTGTTAGAGGAGTATTTGAAAGATGCTTAATGCTGATGTGATAAGCAGGATTGCCAGAGAATACCAGACACCTGTGTATATATTTGATAAGACAATGCTTAAAAGAAGAATATCAGATATCAGAGGTATTCTTGGTGATGATGTGACGTTGTGTTATGCAATGAAAGCTAATCCATTTCTTGTTGATGCATTCAAATCACTTGATACAAAGTATGAGGTGTGCTCTCCGGGAGAGTTCTCGATATGTGAACGCGAGCACGTTGACATGAACAGTATTGTTCTGTCAGGTGTTAACAAAGAAAAGCATGATATCTGCCATGTGATGGATGACTGTGGCGGCGTTGGCGTGTATACAGCAGAGTCGCTTAACCAGTTAATCTTGCTTAATGAGTGTGCAGGTGAACGTGGGATTACCATAGATATACTTCTTCGTGTCACAAGCGGCAACCAGTTTGGAATAGATGAGGCGGATATTGAGAATATTATACGTGACAGGGACAACTATCCACATGTCAATATCAAAGGGCTTCAGTGTTATTCTGGAACGCAGAAAAAGAAGACAGACATATTCGCACAGGAACTTACATGGCTTGTGCAGCTAAGCGACAGGCTGTGTGAAGACTATGGATGCCAGCTTACAGAGATTGAGTATGGACCGGGGCTTGCGTATAATTACTTTGGAGAGGCGGCATACGATAATAACTTTGACGAGCTTTCAGTGCTTGCAGGTTATCTTGAACCGGTGAAGAAAAAGTATCATGTCACATTGGAGATGGGACGTTTCCTTGTATCAGAGTGTGGAATATATGTTACTTCAATAGCGGATATCAAGGTTAACAATAACCAGAATTATATTATAGTAGATGGCGGTATTAACCATATCAATTATTATGGTCAGACAATGGCTATGAAGATTCCGGCATATTCATATGTCGGCTGTGATGGCGCAGTTGTAAAAGACAGAGAAAAATGTGAGATTCCAGAAGATAATCTTGAAAAATGGACAGTGTGCGGGTCTCTCTGTACAGTCGCAGATGTGGTAGTGAAAAATCTTCCAATCAGAAAACCACAGCTTGGAGATATGATAATATTCTATAATATAGGTGCATATTCTGTAACAGAAGGAATATATCTTTTCCTTAGCAGGAAGATGCCGCTTATAACTGCGGTTTCATATGATGACGCAGCAGAGGCTTTATATGATGATGTCACGGTTGAAGTATACAGGGATGTCTATAATTCTGACAGGATTAATTCGAGAAAAGAAGTTATATAATTTTCGTTAAATAGTACTTGACTATATGTACAAGATATTATAAGGTAATTCAGAAAGACAAGGGTTAAATAATTAACTAATAATGTCGATATTATGTATAAGGAAAGGCTGGGATTTTGTAATGGATCAGTTAATGGATATTTTAACAGAACTTAATTCGGAGGTAGATTTTGAGACATGCGATACACTTATCGATGATGGTATTCTTGATTCATTTGATATCGTTTCTTTAGTAGGAGAACTTAATGATACATTTGATATAGAGATTACACCTGTTGATATTGTGCCAGAGAATTTCAATTCTGCTGAAGCTATGTGGGAAATGATTCAGCGTCTTTCTTAACTGGTGAGATATTATCCAACGTGGATAATATGTAGCTGTAATACTAGAGGCACGGAGGTCTGGGTTTAAGTAATACAAGGAGGATTATATTATGGCATACGATTATTCATTTTTATTTTCGTCTTTGAATGGTACAGGAAGTACATCATCGACATCATTTGATTATGCAACACTTTCAAGTATTAAGAATGGTTCTTATAAGAAGCTTCTTAATGCATATTACAAGAAACAGTCATCTGATGACAGTACAAGCTCATCATCTGTAAAAGGTGACACTAAATCATCTGCTAACAAGGTTAATGCAGCAAGTGTAAGGGATCAGGCTGCAAGCGTATCTGATTCAGTAGATAGTCTTAACAAGTCATCTTTATGGAATAAGGTGGAGAAGACTGATGAGTCAGGCAATAAGACTAAGGAGTATGATACAGATGCAATCTATAAGGCTGTTAAGTCTTACGTTGATGATTACAATTCTTTAGTTGGAAGCACAGGTAATTCAAATGATAACAGCGTGTTAAGAACAGCAGCTAATATGGTTAATTCAACTAAGGTTAATAAGGATATATTAGCTAAGGTTGGTATATCTATCGGTAAGGACAACAAGCTTTCGATAGATGAGGATGCATTTAAGAAGGCAGACATGTCAACAGTTAAGTCAATCTTTACAGGAGCTGGCTCATACGGCAAGACTGTTCAGGCTAATGCATCTATGATATATGGTTCGGCTGTAGCACAGCTTGCCAGGATATCAGGTTCCAGCACATATGGAAGTACTGGTTCATACAGTTATATAAGCAGTGCTGATTTCAACAAATATTTATAATCAGCGCGCATTTGTTAATAATAACAGACAGGAGAGGTAATAATAGTGAGTTTACTTGAGACATGGAGAGCAACTGCATATAAGCAGGAGAGTACACAGCAGGAAATCAATCAGTTCTGGGGTGCATATTTTAATCAGGAAAAGGCAATTTACGAAGAGATTCTTAAGACTCCAGATGAACCTGTTAAGGGAACAGTTAAAGAACTTGCAGATAAGTTCGGTGTAGATGTTCTTATTATGACAGGTTTCCTTGACGGAATTGATGAAAGCTTAAAGAATCCTAATCCAATCGAGACAATGGATGAGAATACAGAAGTAAGTCTTGATTACGATAAGGAAAAGCTCTATTACAACATGGTTGGCTGCAAGGCAGACTGGTTATATGAGCTTCCAGCATGGGAGAATCTTCTTGATGAGGCAACAAGAAAGCGTCTTTACAGAGAGTCAAAGCTTTCAGGCACAGTTATCAAGGAAAAGAAGATTGGTCGTAACGATCCATGTCCATGCGGCAGCGGTAAGAAGTATAAGCAGTGCTGTGGCAAGAATATCTAATATTGATTAATTAAGTCCGGTTAATAAAACAGACAGGAGAAACTGTTATATCTCCTGTCTGTTTTTTTGATGATTATGTTCTTTTTTTAATGTCACATAGAAAAATATTGTAAAACATGCGCCGATGACTGTCAGTGAAACCATCAGGATAAGCCATGGCAGATTGTAATGATACTGGCTTATGATATATGCATTGGAATATTTGGCGAGACTGTAATAATTCCAGTCGAGGTCTGATGCCATATATTCAAGAAGCTGCCTCAGATATGTATCACCATGTCTTATGTTAGCTGAGAATGTCTGGCTTTCAAGTGTCAGCAGTGGGGTACTTCCACCGGCGAGCTTGTTGTTGATTAAGAATATGGTGCAGGTATTATCGTTAAGGGAATAATAATAATGTGCGACAGCTTTGCCGTGGACGTAATAATCATATCCTGAATAATACAGTGTATCCGTAGTACAGTTGATGGCTTTTTTCGTGCTGATAGTATCAGATGTATCTTCGGATATTGTGTAATGCTTGGGATATATACTTGTAAACACGGAATTAGTCAGACATGTTGTCAGTGCCGTAATTGTAAATATCAGCGATGCGATAAAACCAGTGTATCGCGGATTGTGTAATTTTTTATGTAAAAGTGTATTGTGCATAGTATTTTCCGCCCTGATTTAATGATGATTAAAGTATAATGCAAAAGTATATCTTATTCAACAGCTTTGTTGAAACTTCATATATCAGTAAGCTGGAGAGCAGTGCAGATATGTGAAGTTTTCATAAAATATATTTTATTGCTTTTAGAATTGGAAAATATATGTTATATTAATTATTTGTGAATAATAGAAATGAGGTGCAGGATGGACGCATACACAGGATTTGCATATGTATATGACGAATATATGGACAATATTCCATATGATGAATGGGCAGAGTATCTTATATCGCTTTTAAAGGAACAGGGTGTACCAGATGATGGTGCAGTTGCTGACCTTGGCTGTGGAACAGGCACAGTTACAAGGATTCTTGACAAGACTGGATATGACTGTATAGGTATTGATATGTCAGAGAACATGCTTGTTATAGCTTCTGAGAAGATGTATGAATCTGAGCAGCAGATTATATATACAGAGCAGGATATGAGAGATTTCGGGCTGCCATATCAGGTTGATGCATGTGTGAGCATCGGTGATTCCATGAATTATATAACATCAAGGGAAGATATTAAAAAAGTCTTCTCATGCGTGCATGATAACCTTATAGATGGCGGTGTGTTTATATTTGATCTAAAGACAATACATTTTTTCAGGGATATATTAAAGGATAATGTCTATGCACAGAACCGTGATGATTCTGCATTTATATGGGATAATACATATGATGAGGACAGCAGGAATAATATATATGATCTGGCAGTATTTGTCCGCAATGAGGAAGGAACATTTGACAGATTTGAGGAAAACCACTACCAGCATGGATTCTATGATGATGAAGTGACAGGTGCGGCAGCAGAGGCAGGACTTAAACTTGTTGCTGTGTATGATGCATTTGGACATGAAGCTCCAAGTGATTTAAGCGAAAGACTGTATTATATATTTAAGAAATAAATACTAAATAAACGAATAAAGGAGGATGGTCTATATGAAGGACGTTATAATAAGAGGAATTGCTGCGGATGGACAGATAAGAGCGTTTGCAGCTTCAACAAAGAATCTGTGCGAAGAAGCAAGACGTAGACATAATATGAGCCCTATCGCTACAGTTGCATTAGGAAGACTTCTTACAGGCGGTGCCATGATGGGTACCATGATGAAAAATGACGCAGATATAGTGACTATACAGATTAAAGGCGATGGTCCAATCGGCTCAATGACAGTGACAGCAGACCCTAAGGGAAGAGTTAAAGGATATGTGGCTAATCCACAGGTTATGCTTCCTTTAAAGAATGGAAAGCTTGATATTGCTGGAGCATTGGGAATTGGTGTTTTAAGCGTAATTAAGGATATCGGTCTTAAAGAGCCTTACGTTGGTGATACTATTCTTGTGACAAGTGAGATTGGTGATGACCTTACTTATTATTTTGCGACAAGTGAGCAGGTTCCATCTTCGGTGGCGCTTGGTGTTCTTATGAATAAAGATAACACAGTTGAGCAGGCGGGCGGTTTTATAATACAGCTTATGCCGGATGCGACAGAGGAAGTCATCACTAAACTTGAGGAGTCTATCAAACAGATTAAGTCAGTTACAGAGCTTCTTGAGAATGGAATGACACCAGAGGACATATTAAGACTTATACTTAAAGATATGAACTTTGAGCTGCTTGACACAATCGATACAGAATTTTACTGCAACTGTTCCAAGGACAGAGTGAGCAAGGCAATTATGAGCATAGGTGCCAAGGATATACAGGAGATGATAGACGATGGCAAGCCAATAGAGGTAAACTGCCATTTCTGCAATACCAACTATACATTTACAGTAGATGAGCTCAAAGAGATGCTGGAGGTTGTAAAAGGCTGATGGGAAATGTAATACTGATTGGTATGCCGGGAAGTGGTAAGAGTACTTTGGGTGTAGTGATTGCAAAGAAGCTTAATATGCATTTCATAGATTCAGACCTTGTGATACAGGAAAAATACGGCAAGACACTTGAAGAGCTTATTGACGAGAATGGTGATGCCGGCTTTATCAAGATTGAGAATGATGTCAATGTCGGAATCAATGTAGATAATGCGGTGATTGCCACAGGTGGAAGTGCTGTGTATGGCGATGAGGCGATGAGACATTTCAAGGAGACAGGACTGGTTGTATTCCTTGATGTTCCGGTTGAAGAGATTCAAGAAAGAATAGGCTCTCTTAAAGAGAGAGGCGTGGTATCTAATGGTAAGACTGACATAGATGAGATATTTGATGACAGGGATATGCTGTATAGAAAATATGCAGACGTCACATATTCACAGCGTCACAATATGTTAAGAGAGTCGGTTGAGGAGCTTTGCCAGATAATTAAAGATAACAGACGTTGAAAGATGATTTAAAATGTTTTATACTGATAAGTATGTATGAATAGCAACTTTTGGTAAAAATACGGGAGGAATTACTCATGGAAAACGAAGCTGCATCAAAGAATTTTATCGAGCAGATTATAGATAAGGATATTGCAGAGGGACATTGCAGGAAGGTTGTAACAAGATTCCCACCAGAACCTAACGGATATCTTCATATAGGACACGCTAAGTCTATCCTTTTGAATTACGGACTTGCCAAGGAATATAACGGACAGTTTAACCTGCGTTTTGATGACACTAATCCAACTAAGGAGAAGGTCGAATTCGTAGATTCAATCAAAGCGGATGTGGAATGGCTTGGAGCTAAGTGGAATGGCGATGTGTTATTTGCATCAGATTATTTCCCTAAGATGTATGAAGCTGCTGTAAAGCTTATCAAGAAGGGTAAGGCTTATGTATGTGACCTTACACCAGAGCAGATAAGAGAATATCGTGGAACACTTACAGAGCCAGGAAAAGAGAGCCCATACAGAAACCGTTCAGTTGAAGAAAATCTTGCATTATTTGAAGATATGAAGAACGGCAAGTTTGCAGATGGCGAGAAGGTATTGCGTGCCAAGATTGATATGGCATCTCCTAATATTAATATGAGAGATCCTATCATATACAGAGTTGCACATATATCACACCACAGAACAGGTGATACATGGTGCATATATCCTATGTATGATTTTGCTCATCCAATCGAGGATGCTATTGAGGGTATTTCACACTCAATCTGTACTCTTGAATTTGAGGACCACAGACCATTATATGACTGGGTTGTAAGAGAGTTAGAGTATGAATATCCACCAAAGCAGATAGAGTTTGCAAAGCTCTATCTTAATAATGTTGTAACAGGTAAGAGATACATCAAGAAGCTTGTAGAGGATGGAATTGTTGACGGATGGGATGACCCAAGACTTGTGTCAATTGCTGCTCTTAGAAGAAGAGGCTTTACACCAGAGTCAATCAAGATGTTCGTTGAGCTTGTCGGTGTTACCAAGTCACAGGGTGCTGTTGAGTATCCAATGCTTGAGTACTGCATAAGAGAAGATCTTAAGCTTAAGGTTAAGAGAATGATGGCAGTGCTTGACCCTGTTAAGGTTATTATTGACAACTATCCAGAAGGACAGGTTGAATATATGGAGGTTCCTAATAATCAGGAAAATCCAGAACTTGGAACAAGAAAAGTTCCATTTACTAAAGAATTATATATTGAGAGAGAAGATTTCATGGAGGAACCACCTAAGAAGTACTTCCGATTATTCCCAGGCAATGAAGTCCGCCTTATGAATGCATATTTTGTTACATGTGTAGATTATAAGAAGGATGAGAATGGTAAGGTTACAGAGATTCACTGTACTTACGACCCAGCCACAAGAGGCGGCAACTTTACTGAGAGAAAGGTAAAGGGAACAATACACTGGGTATCAGCAACAGAGGGCGTGAAGGTTAAAGCACGTCTTTACGAAAACATAGTAGATGAGGAGAAGGGCGTATACAATGAAGAAGATGGTTCCATCAATGTGAACCCTAATTCACTCACAGTTGTAGATGAATGTATAGTAGAACCAGAACTTGCAAAGGCTTCTAAGCAGGACAAGTTCCAGTTTGTAAGAAATGGTTATTTCTGTGCAGATATTAAGGATAGTACAGACGGAAATCCTGTATTTAATAGAATTGTATCTTTGAAGAGTTCATTTAAACTGCCTACGAACTAATTAAGAAAGGTAATAAAAATAATTATGCAGGAAAACAGCACAGAACTGGCTGAAAAAGATTTTATATTTGATAAGAAGGTTGAGTGTCCAGTATGCGGTAATTCATTTACTTCCAAGGTTGTTAAGACAGGAAGGTCAAGATTTATCGGAACAGATATGGATTTAAGACCAAGATACACAGGAATTGATACTGTTAAATATGATGTATATATGTGTCCAAAATGCGGATATGCAGCAGTTGCAAGAGAGTTTACCAATATAACTCCAAGACAGAAGCAGACACTTAAAGACGAGGTGTGCAGCAAGTTCCAGGGAATGCCGGAAGCGGATGAGATATATACATATGATAATGCTATTATTAGATATAAGATGGCATTATTATCAGCTATCAAGAAGCCAGCAAAGCTTAGCGAGTGTGCATTCTTATGCTTAAAGCTCGCATGGCTTTACAGAGGAGTTAAGGAAAGCTTATGCCCGGATGATGATGTGGACAGTCTCCCAGACAATGTAAAAGAGATTGTTGAGTCATCACAGAAAGAAGAGGCTAATTACATCAGGGAAGCATATTATGGATTTACTGAGGCACTTACCAAGGAATATCCACCTATATGCGGAATGGATGAGGTTACAATCAACTATCTTATGTCAGTGCTTGCTTACAAGAATGGTGACTTTGATGATGCCAGCAAATATGGTTATTCAGTACTCTCATCAAGAAGTGCAACAGCAAAGATAAAAGATAAAGAAAGAGACTTGATGGATAAGTTAAAATCTGATAAAATGTAAATGGTGTTGTTAACACCGCAATTTTTATTGGAGGTACTTAATAATGAAAGGTACAGTAAAGTGGTTCAACAATCAGAAGGGTTACGGTTTCATCAGCGATGAGAATGGCAATGATGTATTCGTACACTACTCAGGACTTAACATGGAAGGCTTCAAGTCATTAGACGAGGGCGCAGCAGTTGAGTTCGACGTTACAGATGGTGCAAAGGGTCCACAGGCAACTAACGTAACTAAATTATAATCCATAATGTTTGCAGTGTGCCTTTTTAATATATAGTTATTGAAAAAGATATATTGTTACAAGTAAGATTATGAAAGAGCAGCCGCATTATGAGGCTGCTCTTGGCATATTCTGGGGCAATTAATATTATTTTAAGATTTATTATAGAATTTTTACATTGCACATATGTGCAGAACGGAGTGTGGTATGGAAACAATTGATTACAGCCTTACATTGGCGGCAGAGACACCGGGTATGCTTCTGGCGGGCGGTGTGCTTGCATTATCAGTATTTCTTGTTATGTTTATAGTTATCAAGAAGAGATGGAAAGCTAAGGTACTGCCATTCTTTATGGCATTGGTAGTGTTCTCACTTGTCAGAATATTTGTTATGCTTGCAGAGTCAGCACTTATGCTTATTCCAAGTATTGATGCGGCTTTTGAATATAACACGAATGCATTGTCAATAATTGACTGTATTCTGGCAACCGTAGGATATCTGGCGGCAAGATGGATTGTTGCCAAGATACTTGATGGAAGATTTGATGGACAGGGTGATGTCCTTATTGCAGGTCTTGGACTTGGATTTGGAGATGCACTTTTATATGGATTTACTGTATTATCTAATTATGTATGGTGCATTGCTATTGATAATGGCAGTCTTGCACAGGCATTTGAAGGATTATCAGAAAGTGATGCATTGACTACATTCCAGTCAATGTCAGACTTGTTCTATGCACCATCAGTTATATGGCTGCTCATGGGTGTGAGTGCAGCTATAGATATTGTCCTTCATGTACTTTTAACAACAGTTATATATGGTGTAGTAAAGTCATATGTTCCATCTATGTGGCATGCAATAAGTGCGATTATATATGCGGCAGTAATTATACCATTCCAGGTATATGATTCTACATCAATGACAAGCATAGGCATATGCTTTGCCATCAAGCTTGTAATATTTGTTGCGGCTGCTTATTATATTTCAAAGAATGTGTTAAAGAATATCCAGTATGAGTCATAGTTTGTAGGACGTAAGGAGCAGAAGTGGATTATACTAATAGAGATACAGGATTAACTTCAGAAAGAGTTGCACAGCTTACTAAAGCCGGGATGTCTAATGTTGCGGTCAAAAGTGAGTCTAAGACTGTAAGACAGATAATTGCAGATAACATATTCACATATTTTAATATGATATTTGCGATATTTGCAGCTATGCTTATTCTTGTAAAGTCATATATTAATATGACATTTCTGCCTATAATTATAGTCAATACGCTGATTGGCATAATTCAGGAGATTCGTACTAAGAAGGTGCTTGATAAGCTTACAATCCTTTCAGCACCAGTTAATAAAGTTATACGTGATGGCATTATGCAGGAGGTTTTATCCGAGAGTCTTGTAAGAGGCGATTTATGCGTATTCGAGGCTGGAAAACAGATATGTGCAGATGCCAAGGTTGTAGATGGTTCTGTGAGAGTGAACGAATCACTTGTCACAGGCGAATCTGATGAGATAATCAAGCTTCCGGGGGACAGTCTGCTCTCTGGAAGCTTTGTTACGTCTGGAAGCTGTAAGGCTGTCCTTGAAAAAGTAGGAGCAGAATCATATGTTGCCAAGCTCGCGATGGAAGCCAAAGCATCAAGGGGCAAGCAACAGACTGACATGATGCGATCTCTCGATAAGCTTGTAAAGATTATAGGAATTGCGATTATACCTATAGGATTACTCATGTTTATACAGAATTATTTCTTCCTCGGAGTTGGAATACAGCAGAGTGTTGTTTCTATGGTTGCAGCTCTTGTCGGCATGATTCCAGAAGGACTGTATCTTCTTGCATCTGTTGCACTTGTTGTCAGTGTATTAAGGCTTGGCAAGAAGAATGTCATGGTTCATGAGATGGCTTGCGTTGAGACGCTCGCAAGAGTCAATGTCTTGTGCGTCGATAAGACTGGAACAATAACTGATAATAAGATGTCGGTTGCAGATATTATTCCTCTGTCAACTGTTAAAGAAGACAAATATCCATCAGTCCATGATATGATAGGTGACCTTGTGGGAAGTCTTAATAGTGATAATATAACGATGGATGCCCTGAAAGATTATTTTACCAAGCCGGTTGTCAACAAGGCTGTCAAGGTATACGGATTCTCGTCAGAGACCAAGTATAGTGCCGCTGTTATGGAGAACGGCGATAATTACATAATTGGGGCACCAGAGAAGCTTTTACTGTCTGATTATGGCAGGCTGAAAGACAAAGTAGAAAAGTTATCGTCAGAAGGCTACAGGGTTCTTGTGTTTGGGCTATATGTTGGCAGACTTGATGGCAAGCCTCTTGAAAGACCGATTATTCCACTTGCGCTTATCACTTTGTGGAATGCGATACGTCCAGAGGCGAGAACAACATTTAAGTATTTTGAGGATCAGGGCGTTGAGGTTAAAGTTATATCTGGCGATAATCCGGTGACTGCATCATATATTGCAAAGATGGCAGGAATCCGTGATGCGGACAGATATATAGATGCATCAACTCTTAAGACTGAGGATGATGTGGCGCAGGCTGCAACGCAGTTTACTGTGTTTGGCAGAGTTTCACCAGAACAGAAAAGACAGATTATAGATGCAATTAAGGCTGCTGGAAATGTCGTAGCCATGACAGGTGATGGTGTTAACGATGTTCTTGCACTTAAAAATGCAGATTGCAGCATAGCATTTGGCTCAGGAAGCGAGGCAGCTTCCAATGCCGCCCAGATTGTGCTTCTTGATTCAGATTTCTCATGTATGCCATCGGTTGTGGCAGAGGGAAGGCGTGTTGTTAACAATATCCAGAGGACAGCATCACTGTTCCTTGTAAAGAATATATTCTCAATGCTTCTGGCATTTTTCTCAATATTTGCAGGAAGTGGATATCCGTTGTACCCAACGCAGTTATCACTGCTTGGAGCATTTACAATAGGTACGCCGGGATTTCTTCTTGCATTGCAGCCAAGCAACAACCGCATAACTGGTAATTTTGTAAAAAATGTCTGTATCAAGGCATTGCCGGCGGCACTGACGGATTTTGTGCTTGTCGCCATATTTACAATTATAGGAATGGTGACGAATGTTGCCAATGAACAGCTATCAACGACAGTCATATTCATACTTCTGACGGTTGGTATGGCTGAGCTTGTAAGAGTCTGCCGTCCGTTTAACCTGTTCAGATTGGCGATATGTGTTGTCATGGCGGCAGGAATAGTGCTGTCGGTACTGTTTGCAGGTAAACTGTTCGCAATATATCCGCTCGACCCAAGACTTGTCTGGGGAACATTTGTGGGAATGGTGGGTTCGATACCGCTGTTTTACATTACATGCAAAGCAGTCGGACACATTTTCGCACGCCACGAAAAGTAATGAACAGTCGCCCAGCCATGTGAGCCAACAGCCCCAAGCCTGTGCCCTGTGTGCGCTGTACCGTGCCT
>URGC01000016.1 GCA_900547255.1 uncultured Eubacterium sp.
GGGATAAACGCTGAAGGCATCTAAGCGTGAAGCCCCCCTCAAGATGAGATATCCCATGGAGTTAATCCAGTAAGACCCCTTGAAGACGACGAGGTTGATAGGCTGTAGGTGTAAGTGGAGTGATCCACTCAGCTGAACAGTACTAATAGGTCGAGGGCTTAACCAAGGTAAGAGGTTAAGGTTTGAAAATACGTCAAGGTAAGTGTAAAAGATAAGCAGTAGCACTTACGGATAGAACAGAGGATATGTTATAACAGGATGACATATAGAACGGATGAAGAATTTGGTATGAAGTTTTGAAGGAATCAGACTTAATTAGAATATAATATGTTTACAACCCATTGGGTTGGATATAGGGGTGTGGTGAAATGGTATCATAGGGGTCTCCAAAACCTTTGCCGCGGGTTCGATTCCTGCCACCCCTGTTTTTTATTTTGTGACGCAAGAATTTAGCTAAGTAAGCTATATTTCTTGTGTTTTTTTTGTAAACACTTAGCAAAGGCAAAGCTTGAGCTTAGTGTTTACCACATCCTGATTAGATTATATCAGGATGTTCATTTAGTAATGATATATGCACTTCATATAGGAGATAAGGGCATGAGTAAAATCAATAACATTTTAAAGAAAGACATTGTGCTATCAATATCAATTATACTTGCTATTTTATCAATGTTTATAATAACACCTGATAAAGAATATATAGGATATATTGACTACAGAACCCTTGCAATATTATTTTCGTTGATGGCTGTTATGGAAGGGTTTAAGCAGATGGGAGTGTTTGGAAGAATTGCCCATGCGCTGGTGTCCAGATGTAAGAATATCAACAGCCTGGTTGTGATTCTTGTCATGCTGTGCTTCTTTGGCAGTATGCTTATTACTAATGACGTATCTTTGATAACATTTGTTCCACTAACAATTACAGTTTTTAATATGTTACCAGATAAAGTGAGAAGCTGCTGGCTTATGACAGTTGTTATAATGCAGACAATTGCAGCTAACCTTGGAAGTATGCTGACACCAATAGGCAATCCACAGAATCTGTATCTTTTTACGTTGTCAGGAATGAGTCTGGTGGAATTTTTAAAGCTTATGCTGCCATTAAGTTTTGTGTCATTAGTTGTGATAATCGTATGGATTGCAGTTAAATCATTTATTGCAGATAAGAAATTCAGATTTGATGATGGCATTGATTTTAAGATAGATTTGAATGATAAAGAATATAGCAGAAAATTATTTGTTATGTATGCGGTGCTGTTTTTAGTGTGCCTGCTTACAGTGGCAAGATTAATTCCTGTACAGGCCACATTAATAGCCGTGATATTAATGATAGTGATTTTTGACAGAAAAGTTTTAAAGAAAGTTGATTATTCACTATTGCTCACATTTACTGCATTATTTATATTTATTGGAAATGTTGGAAGAGTGGGAGTGTTCAGTGATTTTCTTGCAAGTGTTATTAACGGAAGAGAAATGTATACAGCTATAGCGAGCAGCCAGATTATGAGTAACGTGCCAGCAGCTATTCTTCTTACAGGATTTACAGACAATATAAAAATGCTTATATTAGGGACTGATATAGGCGGACTTGGAACTCTTATAGCATCGATGGCAAGCCTTATTTCATTTAAATATATAATACGTGAGAAGGATTGCAGCAAAGGCAGGTATATAAGTTTATTTACAGTTTATAATTTGATGTTTCTTATAATATTAATTTTATTTGTTAATGTTTTTAAAATATGATACTATAGTGACACTTAGTTGGTATTGAAAGGAGTTATTATGAATCCAGCATCATTATTTAAGATTAAACAGGCGATGGGACGTTTTCAGGGTACACATCCTAAGTTTGTATCATTTTTAAGAGACGTTTTTGGAGCAGGAATACCAGAGGGCTCTGTTATTGAGATAAGTGTTACTAAGCCGGGAATGGACAAGGTTACTACTAATATCAAGGTACAGCAGTCTGACCTTGAGCTTTTAGATGGTTTAAGGGATTTAACTTAAATATCAGGAGGTGGGTATGGCACAGATAGGAACTGTTATTAAAGCAGCGATTGATTATTTTGATGGAGACGTCAGGAGAATTAATCATTTGCTTAAAGTGTATGGATACAGCAAGACATTGGGAGAGCTGGAAGGACTGGATGAGAGAACACTTGAGATTCTTGAGACAACAGCAGTTCTTCATGATATAGGAATCAAGATATCTGAGCAGAAGTATAATTCAAGTGCCGGAAAATATCAGGAGATAGAAGGACCAGCGGTGGCGGAGAATATTCTTCGTGTTATTGGCGGTTATGATGAAGAGTTTATAGAGCGTGTTAAGTTCCTTATAGGACATCATCATACATATGACTCGATTGATGGTATTGATTATCAGATACTTGTCGAGGCTGATTTTCTTGTCAATGCAGATGAGGATGGACTTAGCAAAGAAGCAGTCAAAGCATTTGCTGATAAGATATTTAAGACTGCAAGTGGATTAAGTATATTAAATAGTAATTATATTAGAGAGGTGTAGATATGCCAGTTGTTAATGGTAGTAATTTTAGTAATAATAGTGCAAAGAATGGCAAAAAGAAGGTTAATCCTATCCTTCCGCTTATAGTTATGGTTATATTAGCGGTTGCACTGATTGCATTGTCATCATTTGTAGCAGATGTCAATTCATCAATGTATCAGAAACAGCAGGAATTGCAGTCAATGTATGATGAGCAGAATTCTGGACAGTAAAGTTATGATTAAATCAGGCAGGAGATTTCGTACAAAATTCTCCTGCCTTTGTTATTATCTTAAATTATGTTATGTAAAGATTGTATTATGCTGTGATTGTAGTTCCAGTCTTACCATCAAGACTTGACATAGCCTTATCAAGATTAGCGATAACAGCCTTTCTGTCTGCATCTGCTGTTACGAATCTGATAGAAGCATCAACCTTAGGGAAAGTTGTTACAGCAGGGAAATGTCCGTTCTTGATATATTCATGAAGGTCAGCGGCTGAAATCTTATCAAATGCCTTTTCATTAGCTGTACCCTTCTCGATAGTGAGCTGGTCATATCCTGTAAGGAATAAAAGTGTGCTTGCGCCGACAAGTTCAGCAAGCTTGGCTGCTGTGTAATCCTTCTCGATAATAGCACTTGCACCTTTAAGGTGTGCACCCTGCTGTAATACAGGAATACCACCACCGCCGGCAGCGATAACAACCTGGTCTGCATCAAGTAAAGCCTTAACAGCATCAATCTCATATATATCAATTGGCATAGGAGCGGCTATAATTCTTCTGAATTTACCAGGCTCTTCTTCGATAACATGATTACCCTTTTCTTCTTCTGCCTCAGCTTCTTCCTTGGTCATGTAACGTCCGATAATCTTAGTTGGTTCGCTGAATGCGATATCAAAAGGATCAACTCTTACCTGAGTTATTATAGTTGAAACAGTTTTGTAGATGCCTCTGTTAAGAAGCTCTTCTCTTATAGCGTTCTGAAGATCATATCCAATGTAGCCCTCACTCATGGCACCACATACTGACATAGGTGCAACAGTACGATTATCAGGGTTAAGTCTTGCAAATTCAGTCATAGCTGTCTGAATCATTCCAACCTGAGGTCCGTTACTGTGAGTTATAACAACCTGATATTTGGCTTCTACTAAATCTGCGATAGCAAGAGCGGCTTTTTTAACATTAGCCTGCTGTTCTGGGAAAGTCTCTCCGAATGCATTCCTTCCGAGAGCAACGACAATTCTTTTATTTTCCATAAGAAACTCCATTCCGCCTATTGTTAGACATTTTACTCTGCAGCACTTATTATAGTGCGCTGCATATAATGATATAGAAGTCAGACACTTATGCTAAGTGTGAGACAATTATTAATAATATTATAATGTATAAGACCTAGAAAATCAATGAAGGAATAAAATTATGGCGATAGTGGAGACTACCTTATCAAAGGTTAATGCAGCGGTTCTTGATACAGGGATTTTCAGGCATAGAGACTTCGACAACAGAATTATAGCGTTCAGGGATTTTGTCAATGGTAAAAATGTTGTCTATGATGACAGCGGTCATGGAACACATGTGGCTGGTATTATAGCTGGAAGTGGTCTGTCATCTAATGGAAAGTACAGAGGGATTGCACCATCTGCCGGGATTATAGCGGTAAAGGTGCTCGATGAGAGCGGCAATGGCAGGATTTCTGATGTTTTAGACGGGGTGGACTGGCTTATAGAGAATAAGAAAAGATTTAATATAAGGGTTGTGAATATATCGTTTGGCTCTGTGCTTAAACTGAATAAAGGAAATATGGAAAGCTACGACAGGCTTGTAAATGGAATTGAAAAGCTGTGGGATAACGGATTGGTTGTTGTCGCGGCTGCTGGCAATAATGGGCCTAAACCGGGAAGCATAACAATTCCGGGGATAAGCAGGAAGGTTATAACTGTAGGTGCATTTGATGATACCAAATTTAAATCGGGCAGAGGTCCCACGAAGGAGTGCGTTGCTAAACCAGAAGTACTTGTGACAGGTACTAATATCATAGCGTGCAGCAATTCACAGGGGAAATATGTGTCCAAAAGCGGTACCTCAATGGCGGCACCGATTGTGACAGGTGCGGTTATAAGACTTTTATCCAGAAAACCGGAGATGACACCGGGGGAGGTCAAGTTAAAGATACATGACAGTGCCATAAGGAAGAGCGAGTACAGAAATGCCTGTGCGTGGGGAATATTAGATGTTGCTAAACTTGTATATCATTAGGTTTACTTTTCCAGTTGAAATGTAGTATAATTAATGAGATTATGTGAAATCCGAAAACAGAAATTTTAATTGGAGGAAGAATTAATGATTAGTGCTAATAATGTAACACTTAGAATAGGTAAGAAGGCCTTGTTCGAGGATGTTAATATTAAATTTACAGAAGGAAACTGTTATGGTCTTATCGGTGCTAATGGTGCTGGTAAGTCAACATTTTTAAAGATACTTACAGGACAGATTGAGCCAAGCAAGGGAGATGTGACTATCACACCGGGTCAGAGACTTTCTTTCCTTGAGCAGGATCACTTCAAATATGATGACTGCGTAGTACTTGATACAGTTATACGTGGTAATGAGCGTCTCTATGAGATTATGAAGGAGAAGGATGCTATCTATGCCAAAGAAGATTTCACTGATGAGGATGGAATCAAGGCGAGTGAGCTTGAGGCTGAATTTGCTGATATGAACGGATGGGAAGCAGAGTCAGATGCGGCACAGCTTCTTAACGGACTTGGTGTAGAGACTGACCTTCATTACAAGATGATGTCAGAGCTTAATGGTAGTGAGAAGGTTAAGGTACTTCTTGCAAAGGCGTTATTTGGTAATCCAGATATTCTTTTATTAGATGAGCCTACTAACCACCTGGACCTTGATGCTATTGCATGGCTTGAGGAATTCCTTATCAATTTTGAGAATACAGTAATTGTTGTATCACACGACAGATACTTCCTTAATAAAGTATGTACACAGATTGCGGATATTGATTATGCCAAGATTCAGCTCTATGCTGGTAACTATGATTTCTGGTACGAGTCAAGCCAGCTCCTTATCAAGCAGATGAAGGAAGCTAATAAGAAGAAGGAAGAAAAGATTAAGGAATTACAGGAATTCATCCAGAGATTCTCTGCCAATGCTTCTAAGTCTAAGCAGGCTACTTCAAGAAAGAGAGCATTGGAGAAGATTGAGCTTGATGAAATCCGTCCTTCAAGCAGAAAGTATCCATATATTGATTTCAGACCATCAAGAGAGATTGGTAATGAGGTATTATCAGTTAATGGTATCTCTAAGACAATTGATGGAGTTAAGGTACTTGATAATATTTCATTTATTGTAAACCATGATGATAAGATTGCATTTGTAGGTTCTAATGAGCTTGCAACAACAACACTTTTCAGAATATTAGCAGGTGAGATTGAACCTGATGAGGGGGAATTTAAGTGGGGCGTTACAACATCTATGGCTTATTTCCCTAAGGACAGTGCCGCAGAGTTCAACAGAGAGGACACTATTGTTGAATGGCTTACACAGTACTCACCAGACCCAGATCCAACATATGTGCGCGGATTCCTTGGAAGAATGCTTTTTGCAGGTGAGGATGGCGTTAAGAAGGTTAAGGTATTATCAGGTGGTGAGAAGGTTAGATGTCTTATATCCAAGATGATGATTATGGGAGCTAATGTATTAGTATTTGATGATCCTACTAACCATCTTGATATGGAATCAATCACAGCACTTAATAATGCGCTTATTAAATTCTCTGGTGTTGCGTTATTCACATCGCACGATCATCAGTTCATACAGACAACAGCTAACCGTATCATGGAGATAGTTCCAAGCGGACAGCTCATTGATAAGATTACAACTTATGATGAATATCTTGAGAGCGATGAGATGGCAAGAAAGCGTCAGGGATTCGCAGATAATGCATCGGATGATGAGGATTAATCTGATTCTTATGCAATGAAACGGAGGAGTTAGTTTTGGCAGGAACAGGTAATTCTACTAAAGCCAATAATAATAAATCTAAAAAACGAACTACGACAACAGGACCAGCAAAGACGTCCACAAGCGGTGCAAGAAAATCTTCATCAACAAGGTCTTCTTCAACGAGGTCTTCTTTATCTGGCAGAAGTACATCTGGCAGGACAACATCAAAGAAGCGTAAGAATGTTGTTGCCAATCCACTGAAGGATGAGATAGTTATTCTTATAGCTCTTGCGTGTTCGCTTGTGTTACTGCTCAGCAATTTTAATCTTGCAGGCAGTGTCGGTGCATGGATTAAATGGTTCATGTTCGGTATGATTGGAATTATAGAATATATATTTCCAATCATACTGGCTGTTACATTGATATTCATGGTTTCCAATAAGGACATGCTTGCAGTGGCAAGAGTTAAATCAACAGCGGTATATGCACTTGTTATAGTACTTGCTGCTGGAATTATGAGAATTACGGACAAGCCATCCATTGCGTATTCGTCACTTGGAGAAATGTTTGAGACATGCGCAGATGAAAAGACGAGTGGCGGACTTCTTGGCGGATTATTGTGCAAGATAATGTCTCCGCTCGGAACAGTGGGAACTATAGTGGTTTTACTGATACTGGCGGTCATATGTATAATCATAATAACTGAGAAATCGTTTATAAGCGGCCTTATGGGATTAAAGACGGGCGGCTCAAGAATGATAAAGGCTGCAAGGCAGGATTATGATATATATAAGGAACATGCAAGCGACAGGGCGGCTATGAAGCATGCTATTCAGGAAGAGTATGATACGGAATCGGAAGAGGAGTATCTTATGCGCCGCAAGCGTGAGAAGGAGCTTCGCAATAAGGAACGCCTGAAAAAAGAGCAGGAGATTCTTATCCAGAAGGAGCAGAGAGCCAAGGAACGCATGAACCGCAAGGCGAGAGGTGTTACGCTTGATACAGAGCTTCCAAGAGAAAATGTTGCACCTAACAGTGTGGACATTAAGGAGATAATATCGGATGTCAGCAAGGATATTGACATAACAGATCATTACTCTAAGGATATATATGAGCCAGATGCTGTGACCGAGAATGTACCAGTCGTTGAAAACACATTTAAGCAGGAAATGCAGCAGATAAAGCCTTATGATGCAGTTGATGATGAGATTGTTTTGGAAGAACCGGATGCCACAGGTAACATAGGCACTGAGTCATATGAGGCTGTATCAGAATATAATAATATGGGTTATGAACCGGAAGAACCGGAAGAACTGGAAGAACCGGAAGAACCGGACAATGCCGATAACTTGATGCAGCCAGCCAGTCAGCAGAGTGGTCAGTTGGAGCAGAATACCGATTCTACTGCCGGCTCACATGATACATATGTATTTCCACCTGTTGAGCTTCTTACAGCCGGTAATGGCAAGAAGAACAGCAATCAGGCATCGGAAAATCATGATACTGCTATAAGGCTTGTGCAGACATTACAGAATTTTGGTGTCAAGGTTACTATTACAGATATAAGCTGTGGACCATCAGTAACAAGATATGAGTTACAGCCAGAGCAGGGTGTCAAGGTAAGTAAGATTGTATCTTTATCAGATGATATCAAGCTTAACCTGGCAGCATCTGATATAAGAATAGAGGCACCTATCCCTGGAAAGGCGGCTATCGGTATAGAGGTTCCTAATAAGGAGCCAGGAAGCGTACATTTCAGGGAACTTATTGAGTCAGATACATTTAAGAATGCGCCATCTGCAATTGCATTTGCAGCGGGTAAGGATATAGCAGGTAAGACTATAGTTGCAGATATTGCAAAGATGCCTCATCTGCTTATAGCGGGTGCTACTGGTTCAGGTAAATCAGTATGTATCAACACAATTATTATGAGTATCCTGTACAAAGCTCATCCTGATGATGTTAAGTTAATCATGGTTGACCCTAAGGTTGTTGAGCTTAGTGTATACAATGGCATACCTCATCTCCTTACACCGGTTGTAACAGACCCTAAGAAGGCATCAGGTGCACTTAACTGGGCAGTGTCAGAGATGACAATGCGTTATAAGAAGTTCGCACAGATGAACGTAAGAGACCTGAAAGGATATAATGCCAAGGTTGCAAAGATGCAGATGCCAGATGGTGAGCAGCCACCAGCAAAGATGCCTCAGATAGTTATAATTATCGATGAGCTTGCAGATTTGATGATGGTAGCACCGGGCGAGGTGGAGGATGCTATATGCCGTCTTGCACAGCTTGCCAGAGCAGCAGGAATACATCTTGTAATCGCTACACAGCGTCCATCAGTTAATGTAATTACAGGTATAATTAAAGCTAATATTCCTTCAAGAATAGCATTTTCGGTATCATCGGGTGTTGATTCAAGAACCATAATAGATATGAATGGTGCAGAGAAGCTTCTTGGTAAAGGTGATATGCTGTTCTTCCCATCAGGCTATCCTAAGCCTGTACGAGTTCAGGGTGCATTCGTATCAGATGAGGAAGTTGGAAGAGTAGTTGATTTCCTTAAAGCTAATATGACTGAGGAAGTCGTATATGATGAGGAAGTTACTAATTCAATAACATCAATGGAGTCAAATGTGTCTGGCAAAGAAAATGAATCAGACAGAGATTCATTATTTGCAGATGCAGGAAGATTCGTTATAGAGAAGGAAAAAGGTTCAATAGGAATGCTTCAGAGATATTTCAAGGTTGGATTTAACAGGGCAGGAAGAATTATGGATCAGCTCGCTGATGCAGGAGTTGTAGGCCCTGAGGTTGGAACCAAGCCAAGAAAGATTCTTATGACTAATGCAGAATTTGAAGAATTTCTTAAGAACAATCCGAGTTAATCCGGATAATCATATTGTTGAATATTAAAACTATATTAAATATATCTACATAGATAAAGGAGATGTTCTTATGGAAGTAAAGAGTGATATTGAGATTGCACAGGAAGCTGATATGTTAAATATTGCTGATGTTGCAGCAAAGGTTGGATTAAGCGCAGATGATATTGAGATGTACGGAAAGTACAAGGCAAAGATATCAGATGATGTGTTCAAGAGATTAGAAAGTAAGGAAGATGGCAAGCTTATTCTTGTCACAGCTATCAATCCTACACCAGCAGGTGAGGGCAAGACTACTATAAGTATCGGACTTACAGAGAGCCTTTGCAAGATGGGAAAGAAGGCAGTTGTAGCATTGAGAGAGCCATCACTTGGACCATGCTTTGGTATCAAAGGTGGTGCAGCAGGCGGTGGATATGCACAGGCTGTTCCTATGGAAGACCTTAACCTTCATTTTACAGGAGATTTCCATGCGATAACATCAGCTAACAATCTTTTGGCAGCGATGCTTGATAACCATATAATGCAGGGCAATGCATTAAGAATTGATACTAAGAGAGTTGTATGGAAGAGATGTCTTGATATGAACGACAGAGCTCTTAGAAATATCGTTATTGGTATGGGTAACAAGACAGATGGTGTTGTAAGAGAAGACCATTTTATCATAACAGTTGCATCAGAGATTATGGCAATTCTTTGTCTTGCTAATGATATGGCAGATTTAAAGGAGAGACTTGGAAAGATAATTGTTGCATATAATTATGATGGTGACCCGGTTACAGCCGCAGATATCAAGGCTGTAGGTGCTATGGCAGCTCTTTTAAAGGATGCAATTCATCCTAACATGATTCAGACACTTGAGAATACACCAGTTCTTGTACATGGTGGCCCATTTGCTAATATTGCGCATGGCTGTAATTCAGTAAGAGCTACTAGGCTTGCCATGAAGCTTGGCGATTATGCCATCACAGAAGCTGGCTTTGGTGCAGACCTTGGTGCAGAGAAGTTTATGGACATTACATGCCGTCTTGGCGGAATGAAGCCAGATGCAGTTGTTATAGTTGCAACAGTAAGAGCACTTAAATATAACGGGGGTGTTCCTAAGGATCAGTTAAAGGAAGAAAATCTTGAGGCTGTTAAGAAGGGAATTGTAAATCTTGATAAGCATATTGAGAATATGAAGCAGTTCGGAGTACCAGTTGTAGTTACTCTTAATGCATTTATAACTGACACAGAGGCAGAGTATAACTTTATCAAGGAACATTGTGAGAGCTTAGGCTGTGAATTCGCACTTGCCAACGTATGGGAAAAAGGCGGAGAAGGCGGTCAGGAGCTTGCACAGAAGGTACTTGATACACTTGAAAACAAGAAATCAGAGTATAAGCCATTATATGATAATGAGCTTTCACTCACAGATAAGATAGAGACAATCGCTAAGAATATATATGGCGCAGGAAGTGTGTCATACAGTGATGCAGCTAAGAAGGAACTTAAACATATCGAAGAGATGGGATTTGGCAATATGCCAGTCTGTATGGCTAAGACACAGTATTCTTTATCAGACAATCCAGCACTTCTTGGAAGACCAGAAGGCTTTGATGTCAATGTAAGAGAAGTGTATGTCAATGCTGGCGCTGGCTTCGTTGTAGTGCTTACAGGAAAGGTACTCACTATGCCGGGACTTCCTAAGTCACCAGCGGCTGAAAGAATTGACTTTGATGAGAATGCAGGTGTTATTACAGGATTATTCTAACTTATTATAATAAGGAGCAGATGTTATGAAGTTGCAGGAATTAGTTTCAAAAGTTGAATACACAGTTTTATCTGGTACTACAGATGTAGAGATAACAGGGGTAACATCAGATTCAAGAAAGGTGGTTGAAGGAGGACTGTTCATAGCGATAAAAGGTGCTATGAGTGATGGCCATAAGTTTATACCGGCGGCGATAGAAAAAGGTGCTAAAGCTTTAATAGTTGAGGATGATATTGATCCATCTGATATACCAGATGGATGCAGCGTTTTATGCACAGATAATACAAGGCTTGCGCTTGCACTTGTTTCGGCTGTTTACTATGGCAATCCGGCAGAGAAGCTTTTCACTATCGGAATAACAGGAACTAAGGGAAAGACTACGACTACATACATGATTAAGAATGTATTAGAGAGCTGTGGTATCAAGACTGGACTTATAGGTACGATTGAGACAATCATAGGAGATACATCTGTTCCTGCCAAGAATACAACACCAGAGTCAATCCAGATTCACGAAAGCTTTGCCAAGATGGTAGAGGCTGGATGCAAGGCGGTTGTTATGGAGGTTTCATCACAGGGACTAAAGTTAGACCGAACTGCGGGAATTATGTTTGATATAGGAGTGTTTACTAATCTTGCACTTGACCATGTCGGCCCTAATGAGCATGACAGCTTTGAGGATTACATGGAATGTAAATCAAGACTTTTCAGACAGTGTAAGCTTGGAATAGTCAATGGTGATGATGAGCATGTTGAAGATATATTAAAGAACAGCACATGCAAGGTTGAAAGATTTGGACTTAAAAGTACTAATGACCTGTATGCTTCAGATATCAATCTTTTCCATGAGAGAGGTAAGATTGGTCTTAAATATCATTGTAATGGATTATGTGATTTTGATGTGGAGGTACATCTTCCGGGATTATTCACAGTCTATAATTCACTGTGTGCAATAGCTGTTACAAGACATCTTAATGTCGAGACTAATCATCTTAAAGAGGCGCTTTTATCAGTTAAGGTAAAGGGAAGAATGGAACTTGTGAAGGTTTCTGATAATTTCTCACTTATGATAGACTACGCCCACAATGCGATGGCATTAAAGAGCATACTTGAAGATTTAAGACAGTATAAGCCTCACAGACTTATAAGCCTGTTTGGATGTGGTGGTAACAGGTCAAAAGACAGAAGATTTGATATGGGTAGGATATCAGGTGAGCTTGCAGATTTTACAATCATAACATCTGATAATCCACGATACGAAAATCCAGAGGATATTATCGCTGATATAGAGTCATCACTTATAAAGACAGGTGGTAAGTATATCAAGATTACAGACAGGGCAGAGGCTATCAAATATGCTATTAAGAATGGTGAACCTGGGGATATTATAATTGTGGCTGGTAAAGGTCATGAAGACTACCAGGAAATCAATGGTGTAAGATATCCTATGGATGAGAGGACTCTTGTGGCTGATGCAGTTAAAGAGTTGAAGGAAGAAGGCGTAGAGGGGCTTATTTAATGTACGCAGATATAATTGTAGATATATCTTATGACAAACTTGATAAGACATTTCAATATGCCATACCGGCACAGCTTGAAGGTCAGATAAATATAGGAACAAGAGTGTTTGCTCCATTTGGTCAAGGCAACAGACTTATATCTGGCTATGTTGTTAATATAACAAATGAGCCATCTTTTGATGCCAGCAGGATAAAATATATAGACAGCATTGATGAACACAGCGTGCCGGCAATTGAGAGAATGATACGTCTGGCGTTCTGGATGAAGCATGAATTTGGTTCTACCATGAATCAGGCTCTTAAAACTGTACTTCCGGTTAAAGATAAAGTGAAGAATATCGAGAAGAAAAGCATTGTGCTTAATGTGGATGATGCGCAGCTTGAAGAGGCGGTTGCAAAGAACCGCAAGGGCAATGCCAAGGCGAGATTAAGACTTCTTGAGGCTTTAAGAGATGATAAAATAATAGAATCTGATATTGTTAAAACTAAACTTAATATTTCTGCACAGACGATAAAAAGCCTTGAGGAAGCTGGAATAATTAAGATTATATCAGATAATGTATATCGTAATCCTATCAATGCAGGGCATATAGAGGGCGATTACAGGTTTACGCTTGATGATGCCCAGAAAAGGGCAGTGGATACATTTATTGAGGACTATGATAATAACATAAGAAAGACATATCTGTTGTATGGTGTGACCGGAAGCGGCAAGACACTGTGCTATATGGAAATGATAGAACATGTCGTGTCGTTAGGAAAGCAGGTTATAGTGCTTATACCTGAGATTTCACTGACATATCAGACAGTACAGAGATTCTATAGAAGATTTGGAGATTCAGTCTCAATTATCAATTCAAGAATGTCCAAGGGCGAGAGATATGACCAGTTTGAGAGAGCGATGAATGGCGGGATTAATATAATAATCGGGCCAAGGTCAGCGTTGTTCACACCATTTTCAGATATAGGACTTATAGTTATAGATGAGGAGCATGAGGGCAGCTATAAATCAGAACGCTCGCCAAGATATCACGCAAGGCGTACAGCGATTCATATAGCCGAAACTATGAATGCTTCTGTTGTGCTTGGTTCAGCTACACCATCAGTTGAGAGCTTCTACATGGCAAGCACAGGGAAATACAAGCTTCTTGAACTTGAAAAAAGAGCGGCTGGGGCTGTCATGCCGACAGTGTATACAGTTGATTTAAGGGAAGAGTTAAAATCAGGCAACCGTTCCATATTTTCAAGAAAATTAAGAGAGCTTATGGAAGACAGGTTAAGGAAAAAAGAGCAGATAATGCTTTTTTTGAATAAACGGGGCTTCGCAGGATTCGTATCCTGCAGGTCGTGCGGACATGTATTCAAATGTCCACATTGTGATGTCTCACTTACATATCATAAGAATGGCAGAATGGTCTGCCACTACTGCGGATATGAAGAGGCGGCGGTTAAGATATGTCCGAAGTGCGGCTCTAAGTATGTATCAGGCTTCAGAGCTGGCACAGAACAGATTGAGCAGATATTAAATCAGGAATTCACATCTGCTAAAGTGCTGAGAATGGACATGGATACTACACAGGGAAAAGATGGACATGAAAAGATACTGTCAAGCTTTGCCAACCACGAAGCAGATATTCTGGTTGGAACACAGATGATAGTAAAAGGACATGATTTCCCGGATGTCACGCTTGTAGGAATACTTGCAGCAGACATGTCGCTCTATGGCAATGATTATGCATCTGCTGAGAGAACATACCAGCTTCTTGTACAGGCTTCCGGAAGAGCGGGAAGAGCCGGCAAGGCAGGCGAGGTTGTTATACAGAGCTATACACCGGAGCATTATAGTATTGTAACTGCGGCGGCAAATGATTATAATACATTTTATTCTGAAGAGATTGAATACCGCAGTCTGCTGGGATATCCACCAGTCCAGAATATGCTAAGAATAGCATTTTCATTAAAAGATAAAGAAAAGCTTGAAGAGGCATGTGAGGACATCAAGGCATGGAGCATAAGTTATGCCCGTGACAGAGCGAATATGGTGGCTGTGGCAGGGCCGGTTCCTGCACCAGTGTATAAGGTTAAAGATATATATTCACAGATTTTATGCATTAAATCGCCGGGCTATGATAAGCTCACAGGATTTAAGGACGCTGTGGATGAATATATAAAAGACAACAAAAAATATGATAATATTTTAGTGCAGTATGATTTTAATTAGTTATTACATATGCATATGAATGGAGGTTACAATGGCAATCAGAAATATCAGAGAAATTGGAGATGAGATTCTTACTAAGACTGCTAAGGAGGTAACAGAGCTTACACCTAAGATAACAGAGCTTATAGATGACATGTTTGAAACAATGTATGCGGCTAACGGCTGTGGACTTGCAGCACCTCAGGTTGGAATCAGAAAGAGAATAGTTGTTATAGATTGTGGCGACCAGCCTCTTGTACTTATTAATCCAGAGATACTTGAGACAAGCGGAAGCCAGACTGGCAATGAGGGATGTCTTTCAGTACCTGGCAAGGTCGGAATTGTTACAAGACCTAATTACGCTAAGGTCAAAGCATTAGATGAGAATTTTGAGGAATATATAGTTGAGGGCGAGGAGCTTCTTGCAAGATGCCTCTGCCATGAGATAGACCACCTTAACGGAATCCTTTATGTGGACAAGGCTGAAGGTGAATTAATGGATGTAGAACAGGAAGAGTAGAATATGAGAGTTGTATTTATGGGAACTCCTGACTTTGCAGTTGGAACACTTGAAGCCATAGTAGAGGCAGGACATGAAGTTGTGGCTGTTGTTACACAGCCAGATAAACCAAAGGGACGCGGTGGCGCAATGGCTATGTCGGCAGTCAAGGAATGTGCAATCAAACACAACCTTACAGTATTGCAGCCAGTTAAAGCAAGAGAGGAAAGTTTTGTGGAAGAACTTAGGACATATAATTCTGATGTCATTGTTGTAGTGGCATTTGGACAGCTTCTTCCGGCTTCGATTATACACATGCCTAAGTATGGATGTATCAATGTACATGCTTCACTGCTTCCAAAGTACAGAGGGGCATCACCTATCCAGTGGGCAGTCCTTGATGGCTGTGAGTACTCAGGTGTTACAACCATGCAGATGGATGAAGGACTTGATACAGGTGATATCTTAGAGGTTGCGAAGGTTAAGCTTGACGAAAAAGAGACAGGTGGAAGCCTGTTTGACAGATTAAGCGTTGTGGGAGCAGAGCTTTTAGTTGAGACATTAAAGAAGGCTGAGAGCGGAGAACTTCATCCAGTTAAGCAGGATGATAATGAGGCAACATACGTAAAGATGTTAAACAAATCATTTGGACTTCTTGATTTTACAAAGAAGCCAGAAGTGCTTGAGAGAATGGTGAGAGGACTTAATCCATGGCCAAGTGCATTTACACATATTGAAGGAAAGCTTCTTAAGATATGGGATGCATCAGTTGAAGCAGCAGATGATGATAAAGAGAGTGGCAGCGTAGTTACCGACCAGAAGACATATTTCAAGGTGAAATGTGATGGAGGATATCTTGTTATTAATGAACTCCAGCTCGAAGGAAAGAAACGAATGAAGACAGCAGATTTCTTAAGAGGATATTCTGTTAAAGACAATGAAAAATTAGGCTAATTATAGTGCATGTTATTGTAATGCAGAAATGGAGGCTGTTATGGGATATGGATATTATTACGGATACGGAATAGACCCAACTTATATACTTATAATTATTGCCGCGATTATATCGCTTATAGCACAGGGACTTGTTAAATCAACATTTTCACGTTATTCAAGAGTTGCAGGTGCAAGAGGAATAACAGGTGCACAGGCGGCAGAGATAATCCTGCGTGCCAACGGAATTAACGATGTGACAGTACAGAGAGTTTCAGGAAGCCTTACAGACCATTATGACCCAAGAACTAAGACAGTTAATCTGTCAGAGACAGTTTATAATAAGACTTCTGTAGCGGCAGTAGGAGTTGCTGCACATGAGTGCGGACACGCTATACAGCATGATGTCGGATATGTTCCACTTACATTCAGGTCAGCACTTGTTCCAGTAGCTAATATCGGTTCGCAGTTATCATGGGTATTTATTATACTTGGACTTATTCTAAGCTACAACCATACACTTATAACTATAGGAATATTAATGTTCTCATTAGCTGTATTATTCCAGCTTGTAACACTTCCTGTCGAGTTTAACGCTTCATCAAGAGCACTTGAGCAGCTTGAAGCCCAGGGAATACTTGACCGTGGGGAAATAGGCGGAACAAGAAAGGTGCTTTCAGCGGCAGCTTTGACATATGTGGCATCAGCAGCTGCAGCAATTTTACAGCTTTTAAGACTTATAATTCTCTTTGGAGGAGACAAGCGTGACAGACGTTAAGGTTAATCTGAGAATGGTTGTCCTTGAGATTCTTATGGAAGTCGAAAAGGGACAGATGAGCCATCTTGTAATTGGAAATGCATTAAAAAAATACCAGTATCTTGATAAGCAGGACAGAAGCTTTATATCGAGGCTGTCGCTTGGAGTTATAGAGCGAAAGATTGAGCTGGACTATATAATAGACCAGTTTTCAACAACTAAGGTGTCAAAGCAGAAGCCTGCCATAAGATGTATATTAAGAATGGGTGTTTACCAGCTCAAATATATGGACAAAGTCCCAGTCAGTGCTGCGTGCAATGAGTCTGTGAAGCTTGCAGAGAAGAAGGGATTCAGGACACTTAAAGGATTTGTCAACGGGGTACTAAGGAATATTGCAAGAAATATCGACAATATATCATATCCTGATTCACAGTCAGCTCCTTTAACATATCTTAGTGTTACGTATTCCATGCCACAGTGGATAGTTGAAATGTGGCAGAAGGAATATGGAACAGATAAGACTGAGTCAATGCTTAAGGCTATATCGCATGACAAATATACATTTATTAGATGTAATACTGGAAAAGTTACGCCTGACCAGCTTATTGACATGCTTTCTAAAGAAAATGTTAATGCCAGATATGCGAAGGATATAATAAGTGATTCTGCGTATGATATACCGGAATATGCTCTTGCAATAGAAGGTTATGATTATCTTGAGTCACTTGATACATTTAATCAGGGATTATTCTGGGTTCAGGATATAAGCTCCATGCTTGCGGCAGGTGATGTTATAGGAAAGTCAGCCAGATGCCTTGATGTGTGTGCGGCTCCGGGTGGCAAATCGCTTAATGCGGCACTTATAGCGTCAGAGGGAAGTGTTGATTCAAGAGATGTAAGTGAAACCAAGACGTCACTTATTGACAATAATATAGAAAGACTTGGAATTACAAATGTGACAACAAAGGTATGGGATGCGACAGTGACAGATGATGAGGCTGTTGGAAAATACGATGTTGTTATAGCAGACCTTCCATGTTCAGGGCTTGGAATAATGGGGCGTAAGCCTGACATAAGATACAATGTTACTAAAGAGTCAGTTGAGTCGCTGGCAAATCTCCAGAGGCAGATACTCTCAACAGTTTCTTCTTATGTTAAAGAGGGAGGCGTTCTGATATACAGTACCTGTACTGTGGACAGGGCTGAGAATCAGGATAATGTGGAGTGGTTTACCGCCAATTATCCATATGAACTTATTACAGATATGATTAATATAGCTCCTGGCGACCTTGGCAATGACGGATTTTTCATTGCAAGATTAAGAAGAGTATAACGAGAGGACAGATATGAGCAGTTACGAGCAGTTAAATAATCTATGTGACATCAAATCACTGTCATATTCACAGCTTGAAGAGTATATTGTATCCTTAGGCGGCAAAAAATTCAGGGCGGCACAGCTATATCAGTGGCTTCACCAGAAGCTTGTGACAGATTATGACGAGTGTACGAATATACCGGCAGATTTACGTGCCATCCTTAAGGAAAAGACTATACTTACGGCTTTAAAGCCGATAAGAGTTCAGACTTCACAGATTGATGGCACGTCCAAGTATCTGTTTGAGCTTTATGATGGCAATCTGATAGAGAGTGTACTTATGAAATACCATCATGGTAATTCTGTGTGTATATCATCACAGGTTGGCTGTAAGATGGGATGTAGATTCTGTGCATCAACACTTGATGGATGTGTCAGAAGCCTTAATCCGTCAGAGATGCTTGACCAGATATACAGGATTCAGAGCATTTCAGGTGAGAGGGTATCTAATGTAGTTATAATGGGTTCGGGAGAACCTATGGATAACTATGACAATGTTATCAAATTCATTCATCTTCTTAACAGTGAGAAGGGGCTTAATATAAGCCAGCGCAATATAACAGTGTCAACATGCGGACTTGTGCCTAAGATATATGAACTGGCTGACAATAATCTGCAGATTACACTTGCAATATCACTTCATGCACCAGAGGATGAACTTAGAAAGACAATGATGCCAATAGCTAACAAGTATTCAATCAGTGAGATAATGGATGCCTGTAGATATTATATAGAAAAGACGGGCAGAAGAATTTCATTTGAGTACAGCCTTGTAAAAGGTGTTAATGATACAAAGGAATGTGCTGACATGCTTGTTAAGCTGCTAAGAGGCATGAACTGCCATGTCAATCTCATTCCAGTCAATCCGATTAAAGAAAGAGATTACGAGCAGTCAGAGCACAGGGCGATAGCTGAATTTAAAAATAAGCTTGAAAAATGTGGAATTAATGTTACTATTAGAAGGGAAATGGGCAGGGATATTGACGGTGCCTGTGGACAATTAAGAAAGAACTACATCGATAATGTTGATGCAGGTTTAACTTAGTGGAGGAATAATGAGAGCGGTTGCGGCTACAGATGTAGGCAGAGTAAGAGAGATTAATCAGGATTGTGTATATAGCAGTGTCGAGGCAGTTGGAAGCCTTCCGAATCTGTTCATAGTGGCAGACGGAATGGGAGGCCACAAAGCGGGGGATATTGCTTCACGTCTTACAGTTGACAGTGTCACAAGCCAGTTGTCACGGGCGAGTGGAAGGGACTATATAACACTTATCAACGACACAATTATTAATGCCAATGAACAGGTGATTAAAAAGGCTGCTGAGTCAGATGACTATGCAGGAATGGGAACAACTCTCGTAGTTGCAACGATATTCAACAATGTACTTAAGGTCGCCAATGTCGGAGACAGCAGACTATATATTATAGGTGATGACATAATACAGATAACAAGAGACCATTCTCTTGTTGAAGAGATGGTTATCAATGGTCAGCTAAACAGGGCTGATGCAAGAATTGATAAAAGAAAGAACATAATAACAAGAGCAATTGGTGGGGAACGCCATGTCGAGGCTGAGATGTTCTCAGTTGAACTAAAGCCTGACGATATAGTACTTATGTGTTCTGATGGATTATCTAATATGGTAGATGATGAACAGATTTTGCAGATTGTGAAATCAAATCCTGATATAGAGGAGGCCGCCAGCAAACTTATCAGCACAGCTAATGATAATGGTGGTAAAGATAATATATCAGTAGTTATTGTCAAACAGTGACAGATTGTTGCTAGTCATAGATGGAAAGGGTTATTTTGAATATGTTAAGAAAAGGAATGTTTTTGGCTGATAGATATGAAATATTAGAACAGATTGGCACTGGCGGAATGTCTGATGTATACAAGGCAAAATGCCATAAGCTCAACCGTTATGTTGCTATTAAGGTTTTAAAGAAGGAATTTAGTGAGGATAAGACATTTGTATCTAAGTTCCGTGCAGAAGCACAGTCAGCAGCAGGACTTACACATCCTAATATTGTTAACGTGTATGACGTCGGCGATGAGGATGGAATCTATTATATCGTTATGGAGCTTGTTGAGGGAATTACCCTCAAAAGATATATAGAAAAGCGTGGCAGAATTCCATACAAGGAAGCTGTCAGCATAGCTATACAGGTTGCGAAGGGTATGGAAGCAGCCCACAGCCACCATATTGTCCATAGAGATATCAAGCCACAGAATATTATTATATCTAAAGATGGTAAGGTGAAGGTTACTGATTTTGGTATTGCCAAGGCAGCATCTTCAAGTACTATCAATTCATCAGCCGCAATGGGTTCTGTACATTATATAAGTCCAGAGCAGGCAAGAGGCGGTTATTCAGATGAAAGAAGTGATATATATTCATTTGGTATAACATTATTTGAAATGATAACAGGAACTGTGCCTTTTGATGGTGATTCAACTGTTTCTGTTGCTGTACAGCATATACAGGATGATATTCCAGCACCATCATCTGTAGTTGATGGTGTTCCTATAAGTATTGATAAGATTATATTAAAGTGTGCCCAGAAAAAGACAGAGAGAAGATACCAGAATGCTTCAGACCTCATAACAGACCTTAAAAAATCTCTTGTTATGCCGGACGAAGATTTCGTTTCAATGGCACCTTCGTATGTCAAGAAGACATCTGATAATCAGGCACAGGAGCTTGCTGTCGAGGAAGTTGACGTTAAGGATGCAGCTTCAAGAAAGATGGTAAGACCAGTTGCACCTGTTAAAGAGGATGTTATAGATAAGGCGGCTGACGACAAGGCAGACCAGGAGTTAAGCAATCTTCTTATTGATGATGAAGACGAAGACACAGAAAGACCAAAGCAGTCATCTGATTCCAAGAGAAGAAGAGAGCTTGATGACGAGCTTCTTGATGATGACGACGATGAAGATGATGAGTTCGATGATTTTGATGATGATGATATAGATGACGAGGGCAATGATAAACTTGATAAGGCTATTATGTATATCGGAATAGGTATAGTTGCTCTTATTGTTATAATAACAGTTGCAGTTGCGGTTAAGTTATTTGCAGGTGGTGGATTTGGTTCAGGAACAGAGCAGGAGACAACAGCGGTTTCAACAACTAAGTCAACAACTGTGTCTTCAGATACTGGTAAGGACAAGGTAACAGTTCCTAGTCTTGTTGGTAAGACTGAGGAAGAAGCTAAAGAGGCTCTTAATGCTGTTAATCTTGGATACAAGGCTGTTAAGCAGGCTTCTTCAACAATCCCTGAGGGCAAGGTAATATCACAGGGAACAACAGCAGGAACTAAGGTTAATAAGAATACAACGATAACACTTTCAATCAGTTCAGGTCCTGATAGTGCTACAGTGCCTAATGTAATAGGAATTGACCAGGTTGAAGCATCTAATGCAATTGAGTCAGCAGGATTTAAGGTTTCTGTTAAGAAAGCATACAGTGATAAAGTTGAGGCAGGAAAGGTTATAAGCCAGTCTCCATCTGGATCAAGTGCAACTACTCCTGGTGCTACTGTTACTATAACAGTAAGTGAGGGTAAGGAGACAACAACAGCAGCTTCAGCTACAGTACCTAATGTTGTCGGACTTACAGAGGCAGATGCCAAGGCTAAGTTTACAGAGCTTGGAATCAACTGTAAGGTGTCATACCAGTCATCAGCAGGCAATGTAAAAGAAGGATATGTATTCGGACAGTCTGTAAAGGCAGGAGATAAGGTTGCTGCTGGCACTACAGTTACAATTAATGTAAAGAAGTCAGGCAACTCAGGCACAACACAGGCAACAACTTCTTCGACATCAAGCACAACTAAAGCTTCTAACAGTGCAACAACTAAGAGCGCCAATAATTAATACTAAGAACTTGCAATATGGAGACTGATATATGAGCAAGGGTAAGATAATCAAGGGAATTGCAGGATTTTATTATGTCTATGTCGATTCCCTTGGTGTATATGAGTGTAAAGCCAAAGGAATATTCAGAAAGAATCAGGTAAAACCACTGGTTGGTGATGATGTTGTCATTGAGGTTCTGGATGAAGAAGCGAAAACTGGCAATATTACAGATATACTTCCAAGAAAAAATGAACTTATAAGACCGGCGGCAGCCAATGTTGACCAGGCACTTGTTGTATTTGCAATAGCAAATCCACAGCCTAATCTTAATCTTCTGGACAGATTCCTTATTATGATGGATTACCAGAGTGTTCCTACTATAATATTGTTCAACAAATCTGACCTTGTGGATGACAAAGAGTGTGAACGTATAAAGAACATATATGCCGGCTGCGGATGCAGGATTATGTTTTCAAGTACACTTGACCAGAGCGGACTTGAAGAGGTAAAAGATATTCTTAAAGGCAAGACAACAATTCTCGCAGGGCCTTCAGGTGTTGGTAAGTCATCACTAACTAACTATCTACTTGAAGAGTCCAAGATGGAGACTGGAGATGTCAGCCGTATAGGAAGAGGAAGACATACAACAAGACATTCAGAGATATTCTGGATGTGCAGGGATTCATATATATGTGACACGCCGGGATTTACATCACTTATCCTGCCTGATGTTGAAGCACAGGAATTAAGATTTTATCTGCCAGAGTTTACAGAGTATGAGGGCAGATGCAGATTTAACGGATGTGTGCATGTCAACGAGCCCGACTGTGCAGTCAAGCAGGCTGTGAGTGATGGCATTATAAGCAAAGAAAGATATGACAGTTATATATGTCTTTATGATGAATTGAAAAGAAAGGTAAAGTATTAGAGATGAACATTTTATCACCTTCTATATTGTCTGCGGATTTTGCAAGACTTGGAGAAGAAATTAAAACAATAGATGAAGCAGGAGCAGAGTATGTTCATGTAGATGTTATGGATGGATTATTTGTTCCAAGTATTTCTTTTGGAATGCCGGTGATAAAGTCTATTAGAAAGGTGACAGATAAGGTGTTTGATGTACATCTTATGATTAATGAGCCTATAAGATATATAGATGAATTTGTCAAAACCGGAGCAGATATAATAACTGTCCATGTTGAGGCATGTTCTGATGTTGTGGCAACTCTTGAGAAGATTAAGGCAGCAGGAGTTAAGGCTGGAATAACACTTAATCCAGACACACCAGTATCAGCAATCAAGCCATATATGCATATGGTAGACATGGTACTTGTTATGAGCGTTAATCCGGGATTTGGTGGACAGAAGTTCATAGTAAGCTCACTTGATAAGTTAAGAGAGGTTAAGAAGCTAAGAGATGAGTTAGGTCTTGACTTTGATATAGAGGTTGATGGCGGAATCAATGTTGATAATCTGCTGTCAGTGCTTGAAGCCGGTGCCAATGTAATAGTTGCAGGTTCAGCTATATTTGGCGGGGATGCGGCAGAGAATGTGTCTAACTTTAAGGGGGTTATGAGCACAATTTAGCAGGATGCAAGTTTCCATATCTCCATAAAGTCCATTAAAGCTTTATTTTTCAATCATCTGAGAGATTTCTTATTAATTATGCCCAAACAACTATGAATAAGCACTGTCCAGCAGCTTGGATGGTGCTATATTTATTTTTGAACCACAATAAAAGCTATTAGCCAAAATGTAAAAAATATTGATTTTGGATAATAGAAGGTTATGATATTCATATACTATCAATGAAAGGTTTGGTGAATGTGAAGCTTATAGAACGTACACAGTATATGGATAAGTTAATTAGTGTTATGGGAACACCGGATATTAAGGTGATTACAGGGGCATACGTTAAAATAGGACTAAATCAAGAGAAACCTTATAAAACAAGGGTTTGAATGATTTAAGTCCTATTTTTTTAAAAAGTCTGCGAGAGAATATGTTTTTGCAAAAAAAGTACGCGAGAGAATATTCTGCAATTTCAAATAATGAGTTAGACTGAATGCTTTTATTATGTGTGGCTGGAGGTACAGCCGGCAAAGAGAAACTTTGAGACAGTACTGAAGCTTCTTGGAGAGGCAGAGGTTACAGAGCAGGGGAAGGCATCGAAGCTGGATGTGCGAATGTCGCATTGCCAGATGACTTCTGTTCGCTGTTATCGACAATGCGAAGCCGTGAGATTTCAAGTATTATCATCATTCAGAACTTTGCCCAGTTAAAGGCATTATTTAAGGATACCTGGGAGACAATTCCCGGCAACTGCGATACTTTCATCTATCTTGGAGGCAATGAGCAGAGTATGCACAAGTATGTCTCGGAGCTTTTGGGCAAAGGGACGATTGATAAGAAGTCAAGCGGAGAGACAAAGGGCAGACAGGGAAGCTCTTCAAGAAACTATGATGTATTAGGTAGAGAACTGTTTACACCCGATGAGGTCAGAAAGCTGGATAACAAAAAGTGTATTATCTTTATTCGTGGTTTTGATCCTATCATGGATAATAAGTTCATACCATTCAATCATCCGATGTTTAACCAGACAGCAGATGGCAAGGGAGAGCCTTATGTCCATCAGATAAGGGAGCAGGCAAATGAGCTTGAGTATGTTGATGAATCACAGAAGTCTGATGCTGCAGAAAGTGCCAATGCTTCTAGTGGAAGTGCTGGTGCTAAGCCAGTAAGGAATCCTGAGAGGGAAAAGCCTAAGTGGGAGGACACGATCACAAATCGAATGCTGCACTGGTCGTATACACCGGAGCAGAAGGAAAAGGTGAAAAAAGCACTTGCCACAGGAGTTCCGAAAGCAACGATTCTTACTTACTTTTATCCGGAGGTCACTGTGGAGAAGATGAGTTCATATCGGAATAAGCATTAAATGATATCGCATAGGCACAGAAAATGTGGTATACTGTGCCTATGTAAAAAAGAATGTGTTTTGCAAATCGGGATTGTTGCGTGATAGTGAGGAGTGTAAAATGAAGTATTCTTATTGCGAAAAGCTAATGTGGATTGCAATGAACGGTGTAATCTTTGAATTGCTGGAAGAAAAAACGCCGGATGTTGATTGTAAACAGTGGAAAAAGAAAAGCAAAGAGCGTTATAAACAAATCATTTCTGAGTTGGATGAGATTGGCGACATGATGAAAAATCCGCTTCGTGTATCGTTAAGCGGCGGCGCTGTCTGGATGGCTGTTTATGAAACAGCCCCAAATAAAATGAGTGAAAAACTTTTCTCTGAAATGGTTACTGCAACAATGGGCGCACCGATTATCAAGAAAGCCTTTAGCGGTAAAAATCCGTTTTCTTTGGATTATCAGAAGAAAAAAGCAGAGAAAGATAAAATTGCTAATGGAATGAGTAGCAGTCCATATAACTGGGTTACGGAAACTATCCCCGGCAGAGATGGCGATGAGTACACTACAATTTATCGCCAGTGTGGTCTATGTGAACTTGGCAGAAAACTGGGACACAGTGAACTTGTTCCTTACATGTGTCAGATGGATTATATTTCTGTGGACATGATGGGCGGGGTGCTGCATCGGACAAAAACACTGGCAACCGGTGGAGACTGCTGTGATTTCTATGTTTGTAAGAAAGGCTCGAAATGGGATACTACTGAAAAGAATAGATAAGTACAACTCCCAGTTTGTATGTTGAAATGATTTACGGGAGGAAACCTGCTCTATGAATAAAAAAATATGGGATTTATATGCACCATTCTATAAGACTGCGATGAAAGCAGACTCTAAAATATATGAGAAGATGTATGTGCGTATTTCCAAAGTAATACGGAATAAAGAAGTTCTGGAGATTGCCACCGGTCCTGGACTCTTTGCGAAGAACATTGCGGGTTCTGCAAAAAGAATGATTGCAACAGACTATTCCGAAGGGATGATTGCTCAGGCAAAAAAGGGGAGATATCCTTCCAACCTTATCTTTGAAGTGGCGGATGCAACCAACCTTCCTTATGAAGACGATTCCTTTGATGTGGTGCTGATTGCGAATGCGCTTCATATTATTCCGGAACCTGAAAGAGCTCTTTCGGAGATCGACAGAGTGCTTAAAGATAAAGGAATTCTTATTGCCCCGACATTTGTTAATCATCAGGGCGGTGCCGTAAGCAGGCTCTGGTCAAAAATGCTTAAGATTGGTGGTGTCCGATTTGAGCATGAATGGAGTAAAAACGATTACGAGGATTTTCTGAAAAAGAATGGCTGGAAGGTAGTAAACAGCAAATCTCTGGGAGCACGAATAACTATGGATTATGTAGAATGTGTGAGAAGCTGAGGGTGATTCCGGGTAGGAGAGGAACAAGCATGATACAAGAATGCGTTTTTTTATACTGATGTGATAAAATAAATACAGCGTAAATGTAATATACCTATATGTTAGCCAAAGCTAACGTTTAACAGGAGGGCAATAACCATGATGGAATACACGAACAAATACTGGAAAATGTTTATGCCGCTTATCAAGCGAAGTCTTACAAAGCGCCTTGGAAAGGAAGAAACAGCTGAACTGATAAAAAAAGCGGATACCGTTTACCGGGACATGCTGAATCGCATAGATGACGTCGGAAAGGACAATCCAATGGCTTCGAACATCTACGAGTGCCTGGTTTTCCTGGCGGTATGGAAAGCGTCGGACGGTAAGATTACAGTTGACGGACTGCGGGAAATAACCCGCGAAATAATGAGCACTCCGATTCTGAAAGCTGCCGGACTTTACATAAACGCCAACAAGCCCACCGGCATAAAGCGCATAGGGAAAATGATGACGAACAGTGCAAAATGGATCGACGAACACCCGCAGTACAGAGCGGCTTCATGGGATTTCAACTTTGATCCGGGCAAGCATTCGGAGGGCTTTTACTACCACTTTACGAGATGTCCGCTGAATACGTTCGCGCGCCGGGAGGGATATCTGGAAGTCCTGCCCGTTATGTGCGAAATAGACCTGCTGACTGCCGGGCTTATGCACGCTAAGCTTATCCGCGAGCAGACACTGGCTTCTGGCGGAGAGATGTGCGACTACTGGTTTGTCGGCGACAAAAAGAGACAATATGAAGTGACCTCACAATTGTAGATTCGTTGATTTACCTGTAAAATATTATTTGTACGAATAATAGGGTAACAGGGATTACCGCATACAATAGGAGGTCACATATGAATAGTATAGTTTATGTTGGGATGGATGTCCATAAGGAACAGTACACAATTTGTTGTTACAGTTATGAGACAGATAAGGTTGAGTATAAGCAGACAATACCATCAGATTACAAGCTTGTTCTTAAGTACATGGAACAGGTTCGTTCCAGATATGATGGTGAAGTTACATTTGTTTGCGGATATGAGGCGGGATGTCTTGGATATTCCTTGTATCATCAACTAAAAGAACATGCTGTAGATTGCAAAATATTGGCTCCAAGTACAATGGCTGTAACTAATACACATCATGTAAAAACTGATAAAAGAGATGCTGCAAATATAGCCAGATGTCTGGCATTTCATACTTATAGTGAAGTATATGTTCCAGATAATGATGACAATGATGTTAAAGAATATATTAGAATGCGTGATGACCAAAAGCTGTATCTCAAAAAGGTAAAACAACAGATTCTTGCGTTTGTTTTAAGACAGGGAAAACGTTTTGAAGGCGGAAAAACTTATTGGACTATTGCACATCTGAAATGGTTAAAAAATTTGGAATTGTCAGATTTACAAAGAGAAGCTTTAGATGAGTATCTTCTGACGTATGAATATTTAACAGAAAAAATCAACAGATTTGATGAAAGAATAGAAGAACTTGCATCAGCAGAAAGATACGAAGAAAAAGTAAAACATATGAGTTGTCTTCTTGGAATTAAGACACATACAGCCCTTTCAATGATTGTCGAAGTTGGTGATTTTGAAAGATTTGAAAAAGCACCGAAATTTGCTTCATTTTTAGGTCTTGTACCAAGTGAAGATTCCAGTGATACGAGAGTTAATCGCTACAGCATAACAAAAGCTGGAAATAGCCACTTGCGAAGACTTTTAGTTGAGGCAGCCCAGAGTTATACAAGGGGAAATGTAGGACACAAATCAGTGGCATTGAGGCAAAGACAGCAAGGAAATCCACCGGAAGTAATTGCGTATGCAGATAAAGCAAATGAAAGGCTTAGACGAAGGTTTTACAAAATGACTCTAAACAAAGGAGTTAATCGAAATGTGGCAACAACAGCAATAGCAAGAGAATTAGCATGTTTTATCTGGGGAATGATGACAGAACATGTAAGTTAGTAGAATATTCATCTTATTCAGTCAAGGATGCTTCGCATCGCCATTGGCGACAAGTCCCTGACAGAATTATCTGAATATTCTTAAGGGTAATCAAGCAGAAGAAACTGACTTTGTCAGATTTCATCTGCAAAAACAACTAATTAACACTGGATATAGAGGTGGAGCCTGAGAGCATTTCTAGGTTCGAATTATTTGCGATAAACCTCTGTTGACATTATATTTATATATTTTGATTCACGCTAGGAGACGGCAAGATTCACGGCGAACCATTGACCTGTAGGTAACCAATCCACGAATAACAGAGTGGCCAAGGCCGGGGACTGTTAGATCTGAGGCTCTGCCTCTGTACCCAGTGTTAAAATTTAATGAAAGGAAAAGTTTGTGGTGATTTTTGTGAATTTACTCTTGACAAAGGTCACTTCATAACAGGTTTTGAATATGTTTTCAGAGAGTTTGAGGATACTTGATAAGAATTCAATGGATTTACTAATAGATGAAGCTATAGAGCGTGCAGAGAAGGCAGAGGCTGATTTAAGAAGGGCAGAGGAAGAAGCGAAGAGGGAGGTAGACAAGATAGAAGCAGAATACAGGCAGG